>JAILPA010000182.1 GCA_024690505.1 Prevotella sp. | reverse complement strand
TTGTCTTTGTAATAGGGAACATCATGCCACAACGATTTGGGATACTGCGGCTCTATCGTTCCCACATACAGGCGGGCAAAATCGGAGGCAGACGAGAAATAATCCTGCGCTCCGGCATGCTGTATGAATACCATCATACAGGCAAAGAATAACAAATACTTTTTCACGTCTTTTACAATATGGCTGCAAAGATACGAAAAAATCCCGTTACAGCCATTGCCATAACGGGAATTTTATTGTTTTTTTATCGTTTTATTTCACCTCCTCGAAGTCGGCGTCTTGGATGTTGTCATCCTTCGGGGGCTCCTGACCAGCCTGCTGGTTGTAGAAGGGACCCTGCTGCTGGTCAGCGCCGGGCTGAGGACCAGCCTGTGCACCAGCACCCTGATACATCTGCTGCGAGGCAGTCTGCCAAGCGGCGTTCAGGGCATTGATGGCAGAGTCGATAGCAGCAATGTCGCCAGCCTTGTGGGCGTCCTTCAACTGCTGCAGTGCCTGTTCGATAGCGGGCTTGTGCTGGGCAGGAATCTTGTCGCCAATCTCCTGCAGCTGATTCTCCGTCTGGAAAATCATCGAGTCAGCCTGGTTCATCTTGTCCACACGCTCACGCTCACGCTTGTCGTTCTCGGCGTTCTGCTCTGCCTCGGCCTTCATGCGGTTGATCTCGTCCTGCGACAGACCTGACGAAGCCTCGATGCGGATGGCCTGCTCCTTACCGGTAGCCTTATCCTTGGCCGATACCTTCAGAATACCGTTGGCGTCGATGTCGAAGGTCACCTCAATCTGAGGAATACCACGACGGGCAGGAGCAATACCTGTCAGGTTAAACTGACCGATCGACTTGTTCTGAGCTGCCATCGGGCGCTCACCCTGCAGCACGTGGATAGTTACCTCTGTCTGATTGTCAGCAGCAGTCGAGAACACCTCGCTCTTCTTGCAAGGAATGGTCGTGTTGGCCTCGATGAGCTTGGTCATCACACCGCCCATAGTCTCGATACCCAGTGTCAACGGAGTCACGTCGAGCAGCACGATGTCGCCTACTCCACCCTCCTTGTTCAGAATGGCACCCTGGATAGAAGCACCTACGGCCACCACCTCGTCAGGGTTCACACCCTTTGAAGGCTCTTTGCCAAAGTAGTTCTTCACCAGCGTCTGCACGGCGGGGATACGGCTCGAACCACCTACGAGGATAACCTCGTCGATATCGGCAGTATTCAGCTTGGCATCAGCCATAGCCTTCTGACAAGGTGCCAGACAAGCCTGAATCAGATCATGAGCCAACTGCTCGAACTTCGCACGTGTCAGTGTCTTCACCAAGTGCTTGGGAACACCGCCAACGGGCATGATATACGGCAGGTTGATCTCCGTCGAGGTGCTTGACGACAACTCAATCTTTGCCTTCTCGGCAGCTTCCTTCAGACGCTGCATAGCCATCGGGTCGTCCTTCAGGTTGGCACCCTCGTCGTTCTTGAACTCCTGAACGAGCCAGTCGATGATGACCTGGTCGAAGTCGTCACCGCCAAGGTGTGTGTCACCATTGGTCGAGAGCACTTCGAACACACCGCCACCGAACTCCAGGATCGAGATATCGAACGTACCGCCACCCAGGTCGAACACGGCAATCTTCATGTCCTTGTTGGCCTTGTCAACACCGTATGCCAAAGCGGCAGCTGTGGGCTCGTTCACAATACGCTTCACGTTCAGACCGGCAATCTGGCCAGCCTCCTTCGTAGCCTGACGCTGAGAGTCCGAGAAGTAGGCAGGAACAGTGATAACGGCGTCCGTCACCTCCTGGCCCAGATAGTCCTCAGCGGTCTTCTTCATCTTCTGCAGCACCATGGCACTTATTTCCTGCGGTGTGTACTTGCGGCCGTCGATGTCGACACGTGGGTAGCCACCCTCGTTGACCACCGTAAACGGCACGCGCGAGATTTCTTTCTCCGTCTGCTGCCACGTCTCACCCATGAAGCGCTTGATGCTATAGACGGTCTTCTTCGGGTTGGTAATGGCCTGGCGCTTGGCAGGGTCGCCAATCTTGCGCTCTCCATTATCCATGAATCCCACTACTGAAGGCGTGGTACGCTTGCCTTCGCTGTTTGCAATCACAACGGGTTCGTTGCCTTCAAAGACGGCCACGCACGAGTTGGTTGTACCTAAGTCAATTCCAATAATCTTTCCCATAATTGTACTATTTTTTTTAATTATTATTATTTTCGTTTTGCTTTGGGCTAAAAGCCACTAATATGACTACAAAACGTGTGCCAATTGGAAAAGAGCCTTCTGGAATATGACAACTTGTCAGTTTTTTGTCAAATAGCCGCTTGAACTTATGCTTGTCCGTCTGTTTTTCCCTCTTTTATTTGGTGGAGCCAAGGAAAATGAATACATTTGCAGCATGAAACAGGACGAATGTGAAGAATTGTTGACCTTGCATGGCGTGAAGCCAACGTCGAACCGTATAGTGGTGCTGCGCGCCTTGTCAGCCTCGGCACGCCCCTTAACGCTATTGGAGCTTGAGAACAGGATACTGACCATCGACAAGTCGGGCATTTTCCGCACATTGTCTGTTTTCCGCGAGCACCATCTTGTACACACCATCGACGACGGTTCCGGCGCCATGCGCTATGAGTTGTGCCACAGCCACAACGAGGAGGAAGACGACGACTTGCACGTTCATTTCTTCTGCGAGCGCTGCCAGCGCACCTTCTGCCTTGATGGCGTAGGCGTGCCACAGGTTGCCGTGCCACAGGGGTTCATCGTCAATTCGGCCAACTACATCCTGAAGGGTGTTTGCCCAAATTGCCGTTAATCATTTCTGGGCAACGGCATTCCATTGGCTCGCCACCTACACCTTCGACGGCGAGGACGTGTTTATCTGCCACGGCTACAGCGCCACGCTGAACGGCGCCGCCATGCTCTCATTCAGCGCCCCATCAGATAGACAGCCTGACGGATGGCCGGTGCTCAGCGAATGATGATTCTTTGATAATCAGCAATGTCTATCTTCTTAGCAGGAACTTTTAATTCCTTTAATTTTGTAGCTGACTTCAGCAGGATGGTGAGCGTGGTATCAGCGGGATGGCGAAGCCGAGTGGTCAGGTAGCCGACATGGCCCACCTCGATGGTGGCATCGGGGAACGGCAGCCATAGCTCGAAGTGCCCCATGCTGTCAGTCCTTACTTGCACGGTTTCCGGGGCGGGTGCGCTACCCACCATCGACACGATGACATCGGCCAACGGCTCATCCTGCTCGTTCAGCACCGTGCCCGCTACTCGCCTGCGGTTGTTCAGGATTTCCGGGCAGTCGGCGGCGTAGAGCTTGTCGACAGAATGCAGGTGCATGACAACCCGACGCTGGCCGCTCGTGGAACCATAGACCTCTCCACACCAGAAGGATGGAGCGTCTGAGTCGGGCAAGAAGTGGAAGGTCGACTCCCATAACCCTCGGGGGGTATAGCGCCAGATGTCACTATAGAGCGGGCGAGGCTCACCCTCGGCAACCGTTCCTCCATAGATGAACGCTTTGCGTACGAAGCTGTCTGTCCGCTCAATAAGCTTGTCGGCCTGGCTGGCTGCCTGGTCTATTTCGCTGATGACATGGTTTAGCTGGGGGCTGTTCTCCGTCGTAACTATTCTTCCGTTTTCGTCCATCCATGCAGGGTCGCTTATCACAATCACCGCTTCACGAATCAAGGGGACATAGACACCGTGGGCGTCGCTGCCTACGGGGCCGAAGTACTCGCGGCGGAGTCTGCCGTATTGCAGGGCGAGCAGTCCGAAGAGCCGCTCTTTCGTCGGTGTGTCGTAGAGGTCGGGCGCAAAGTAATCCCTTTTCGTTTCCTCGGTGAAGCCTTTGCGGTAGCTGTCCTGCAGGTAGGCCAGGCGGCGCTCCTTTTGCTGGTCGGGGGTGAGCTGGCTGACGGGAATAAACGGTGTGGTGGTGATTTTCACGATGCCTTGGCAGTTCTTCCCCTGTTCGCCATAGACGGCACGGGCCGTTTCATCCTTCAGCACTCTAATGCTGTCAACGAATTGGTGACGGTCGAAGAAATATTGATGGAGGTCGTCTATTTTTTCTCCTTTCATGATTGGCTGCCCGTTGACGACCACCAGAACAGAGTCCTTTTTGCTGTCATGGTTACCAACCAGGCGCATGGCATTTGACCCCAAGTCAGCCGACGACGGTACGATGGTCAGCCCGGCAATACGCCCTTGCAACGCTTCGTCTTGCTTCTGGGCAAGGAAAGTCTGGCGTTCCTCTTCCGTTGCCTGGAACGTTACTGGAACATTATATTTTACATTCACAGGGCGGTCAAATATTTTGCCGGGAGTCCACCGGGGCATCTGGCTGAGGATGCGAATGCTCTCTTCGCCCAGCTGCTGCTCTATCTGTTCCTTCAGCTGCTGTTGCCTGTCGGCACTCTCTTGGCTCAGGCGCAGGGTGTCATATTTCAGCCTCCCAATCTTAGCAACCTTGTAGCTGGAGGTATAGCCCAAGCTGTCGACCGTGAAGGTAGTTATGACACGCCCCCTCGCGCCATATTCCATGGCCAGGTCGGGATAGTGCATGGTCGTCTTGATAAACTCCATCAGGGCGCGGTCGCCACCGGGGAAATAAGGCATCTGCTCGCCACAATCGTAAACTACGCTCGCCGGGGTTTCTGCTGCTGGCGAAACGTTCGCAGCCAATTTATCAGAGGGAACGGCGGGCCGGCCAGCAGAAGCGCCACGCGCAGCCACTCCCCTTTGTCTCCCGCCCTTGTGTGGAGCAGTTGGCGGTGGGGTCTGTAACTGATTCTGAGGCGCAGATGAAGCGACTGTCCCCACACCATCCTGCGGGCACTCCTTCTCTACAAGTGAGGGGGATGGTTGTGCCGTATTTTTAGGTTGCGGCATCTGCTGAGCCAGGCGTGACTGCTCCTCCAGTTGATCTTTCCCTAAGCTCAACACCAACAACAGCGCGATGGCGGCAGCGATGCCTACGCCCCATGCCCATGGGGCCATCCGCTTGTGCGGGGCGGCCTCCTGCCCGATGACCTCGCGCTCAAACTTCTCCCACTCAGCATCCACGTCGGGCATGCCTATCATCTTGTCGATATCTTCTGTTTTCATCTTACTTTGCGATTTTAAGGGTTTTCCGAATCTTTGCCAGCGAGCGAGTGATATGCTTGTTCACCGCGGCCGTGCTGATGCCCAGCACGGTTGCCGTTTCCGCGTAGGTCATCTCCTCATTGTAGTGCAGTTGCAGCACGCGGCGGTCTTGCTCTGTCAGGTTGTCGTCGATGACTTGCTGAAGTTGCCGCAGCAACTCCTCGTGTTCTTCGTCACGCCGTTCCTCTTCGTCTCTCTGCCACTCTGCCTCCATCTGCTGCTTCAGCTGGCGCTGTCGCATGATGTGTAGGCACTGGTTGCGAGTGGCCGCCAGCAGATAGCCTCTCGTGCTGTCGTCGTTCACTTTGGGCTTGCCTTTCCACATTTGGGTGAACACTTGGTGCACGGCATCCTTCGCATCGTCGGCATTCTCAACCATTGAGAACGCCATGCGATACATGTGCGGATAGTTGTCCTTGAACAAGCGTTCAAACCATTGTTTACTATAATCCATCATTGTTTGTTTCACTTTGTATATAAGACCCTCGAAAAGCAAAACCAAATACCCCTAATCGCAAAAAAAAGCTGCCAAACATATAGAATCCGCTTTTGCCGCTGTAAAAACGACGCCGTCGGAGCCATACGCTGCTTCATCGAGTTGACTTTTCGAGTGCAAAAATACTAAATTGCGCCGAGATGAGAAAGCGATTTGGGAAGATTAACGCAGTCTGCCACATTAATAACCAATCAAGCGTTGACTTTTAGGCATGATGATGGATAACCATTTCTCTATATTCATCATCACTTATAAATTTCGGTTGGCAGCGGCCGCTGCCATCATTGGCGGCGTTCGCTGCCATCATTGGCAGCGGCCGCTGCCAATCATGTCCCCGCCCGCTGCCAACCTAAAAAGCATGCCCCTTTTCCCTCTGCGGTGCCTCCCGCT
>JAILPA010000178.1 GCA_024690505.1 Prevotella sp. | reverse complement strand
GATGGGAGGGGAGCGGCTACCGCCCTGTTTGCTTGATAGCAAGCCGCATGGCGCCCCCCCCCGCATGGCACTCCCCTCCCATCGTAGGGGAGGGGCAGGGGTGGGGTCAGTAATTAAATCATTCTTTGGGGTAGTTTGGAGCTTGCAAAACTTGAATTAAATTAGAAGGAACGCGCAACCGACGGGCTTGGTCGGGTTGTGGCCTTGTAAGACCGGAAGTGGTTGTGAATTTTCTTTACATGGATATTTTTGCGAAAAGAGAAGCATCGCTTTGAGGACGGAAAAGCACCGCTTTGAGGGGCAAAAAGCTGTCCTTTTCCACCCTCAAAGCGGTGCTTTTCCAAAAGTCCTGTTGAATGGCTCTTTTTGTGAGTTTGAATTTTGTTTACATTCTTTCGTTCTCAATCAGGCTGTTGCATTGTTTGGCGGGACGTATATGGTTGTAAATACGTTGCGGACAGCCATAGTTGCAAATACGTTGCCAAACAGCATTGCAGGAAGGGTAAGAACCATATTGAAAAACTTATGAAACAAAGGCAATTGCGGTTCAGGGCGTTTTTTCGTAAATTTGCAGCCATTTTATAAATATAGCAATCATACGATATGAAAAAACGCATTCTTACATGGGCCCTCGCAGCCGTGCTGCCGCTTTGCGCCGGAGCCCAGATTTCGAGCAACCCCAACAAGTTCCTGGGAAACATCACTACTGGTTACAGCGTGGATGCCGGAGGCGGCGTTCCTGCCTACTACAAGCTGTGGAACCAGATTACCTGCGAGAACGAGTCGAAGTGGTCCTCGGTCGAGGGCACACGCGGTTCGTTTAACTGGGGAGGTGCTGACAATGCATTCAACTATGCCAAGAACCACAATTTCACCTACAAGTTCCATGCATTGGTTTGGGGAGCACAGTATCCTGGCTGGCTGGAAAGCCTGTCGGCCAAGGACCGCTTTGCTGCCATGACCAATTGGTTCAACAAGGTAAAGACAAAGTATAACACCCTTCCCATGATAGATGTGGTGAACGAAGCGGTGGGAACTCACCAGCCCGGCAACCCCATGATGAAGGAGACTCTGGGCGGCGGTGGCAAGACAGGCTACGACTGGCTGATCAAGGCCTTCGAGATGGCGTCGGAGCGCTGGCCCGATGCCATCCTGATCTACAACGACTACAACTCGCTGCGCTGGGATGTGGACAACTACATCACTCTGGTTCAGACTCTGCGCGACGCCGG
Organism: Prevotella sp.; assembly: GCA_024690505.1. Lineage (GTDB taxonomy): Bacteria > Bacteroidota > Bacteroidia > Bacteroidales > Bacteroidaceae > Prevotella. The sequence continues at coordinate 37,212 of JAILPA010000178.1, read as the reverse complement.
AGCCCCCATCGATGCATACGGCAACCAGTCGCACGAACTGGGCGACATCAGCTCGGGCGAACTGAGCAGTGTGCTGAAGAAGCAGCAGGACGCCCTGAAGATGCCCATGTTCATCACCGAGCTGGATATCGACAAAGCCGACGATGAACAGCAGAAGGCCCAGTACCAGAAGGTGCTGCCGCTGATGTGGGAAGCCCCTTATTGCGCTGGCGTCACCCTGTGGGGATATGTCCTCGGACGTACCTGGGTAGACAACTCGGGCCTCTACAGGAACGGCACAGAGCGTCCGGCCATGACGTGGATTAAGGAGTATATGGAGACCGATGCCGCCAAGAACGCCGTAGGCCCCCTGCCCGGTGCCAAGAAAGAGGCATCCATCTACATCCGTCCTGCTATGCTGAAGGTCGGCAGCAGCGACGTGCTGCCTATCAAGGTACATGCCCGACTGGCCACGAAGACCATCGAGAAGGTGGAGCTATACGTGAACGACGTCCTGGTGGAGACCATGACCGAGGCCCCATACGTGGTGGAATACACCCCGACAAAGACTGGATGGAACACCACGAAGGCCGTGGTGACAGCTACCGACGGTTCTACCTATGAGCGCTATGGCCGCTTCAACGTGGTCAGCTCGAAGACCAAGCACGAACCGTACAAGGAGACTGTACCCGAGCTGCCTGGTACCATCAACTTCACCGAATACGACAAGGGCGCATCGGGCGTGGCCTACAGCAATGCCTCGCGCAGCATCACCACGGCAACGAAGGACGGAGCCTGGATGGACTATACCGTCGACGTGAAGGAGGACGGCCTGTATTCGTTTGACGCCACGGTTGCATCAACAAACGCCAACGGCATGTTCCACCTGGCAGAATACACCGTCGACAACCTCAACTTCCTCACCGAGTTCGTGAATGTGCCTAGGACTGGAGGCTCCACGAAATGGCAGACACTGCACGGGCGCTTCGTGACCGAGCTGAAGGCGGGCCGCCACGTCTTCACTCTGCTTATTGACAAGGGCGGATTCTATATCGACAAGCTGAACATTAGCCGCTATGAGGAGGACAAGAGCATGACGTGCAGCGTGATGACGTTCAAGCCTTCAGTCATCGGAGTGGAAGATTCAGTCACCGTCACTATCAATGCCAAGACCAGTACCAGCACCATCAGTCAGGTGAGGGTCTTCGCCGACAACCTGCTGATACAAACCATGACCGAGGCTCCCTACACCTTCACCTACGTACCCAAAGAAAAGGGCTCGTTCGCTATCACCGCCATTGCCACAGATGCAGAGGGCAAGGAGAAATGGTCGACAGCACGCACCATGAAGGTCAACGGAAAACGCTCGCCCTACAAGACCATCAACCTGCCGGGAATCATTGAGGCAGAAGACTTCGACAAGGGAGGAGAGGGCCTGAGCTTCCACGACAGCGACGCCAACAACCAGGGCGATGCTAACTACCGTACCGACGGCGAGGGCGTAGACCTGGTGAAGGGCAACGGAGGCACCGTCATCGGCTATACCGCTGCCAACGAATGGCTGGAGTACACCGTCAACGTGACCGATCCCGGCAAGTATGCCATCGACGCCACCGTGTCCTCGGGCGTCAGTGGCTCGGCATTCACCATCGGACTGGTGGGAAGCACAGGAACTGTCTCCAGCCTGGGCAAGGTCAACGTGCCGCAGACTGCAAGCAACAACTGGGATACCTACAAGGTGGTGACGGTCAACCTGAGCAAGGAACTGCCCGCCGGACAGCAGCGACTGCGCTTCACCATCAACACCGCACAGTGCAACATCGACAAGGTGGAGTTCCGGTGCACGCAGTCCTCAGGCATCAACCACACTACTGTCGACTACGAGCCCGGCGTGGCCTACAACCTCTATGGCGTAAAGGTGGGCGACGACTATCGCGGCATCGTCATCATCAATGGCAAGAAAATACTAAGGAAATAACTGCCGTCGTGAAGAAGACGTTTAGGAAACAACTATCACTATCGCTATGAAGAAAACATTATTTGTGATGCTCCTGGGCCTTGTAGCCTGCCTCACGAAGGCGCAAGCAGAAGTGGATCCCAACTTCCACATCTACCTCTGTTTCGGACAGTCGAACATGGAGGGAAACGCACAATGGGAAAGCCAGGACGTGGGCGTGGACAGCCGCTTCCAGATGCTGGCCACATGCAACTTCACCAGCCCGAGGCGCACGCTGGGCAACTGGTACACCGCCGAGTGCCCCATCGTCAGCCCTATAGGAAAGCTGGGCCCCTCCGACTACTTTGGCCGTACGATGGTCGCCAATCTGCCCGACCACAAGATTGGGGTCATCGCCGTGGCCATGGGCGGCAGTCCCATCGAGATGTTCGACAAGGACAAGTACAAGCAGAAACTGGAACAGAACCCCAACGAGTGGTGGGCTCAGATTGCCAAGAACCACTACGGCGGCAATCCCTACGGGCGCCTCATCGACATGGCGAAGAAAGCACAGCAGGTGGGCGTCATCAAGGGCATCCTGCTCCATCAGGGCGAATCGAACTGCGGCGATCCTAACTGGCCGGGCATGGTCAACAAGATCTATACCGACATGCTTGCCGACCTCGGCCTGCAGGCTGCCGACGTGCCCCTCTTCGCCGGCGAGGTGGAATATGAGGGTGTGGGCGCAAATAGCGGCGGCTGTGCCGGTCATAACGTGCAGGTGAGACGCCTGCCCACCGTCATCCCTACTGCTTACGTGGTGTCGGCCAAGGACATACCCGGCAACGGGCTAGATCCCTGGCACTTCTCGGCTCAGGGCTACCGCATCCTCGGACAGCGCTATGCCCAGCAGGTGCTGAGGGTGGTGTACGACATCGACCCCGAGATAACAGAGCCCGTCACACCGCAGACGAACCTGGGCGTCGGCGACCGCTTCTCAGCGCTCACCGACATCAAGACGACGCCCTTTGCCATTGTCAACGAGGCGGAGAACAAGGCGTTCTATTGCACCTACGGACAGCATTTGGCCTACGACGGCTTCAAGGCTGCTTTTAAGGAGTCGAACGCCGGCTATCTCTTTAAGTTGCAGAAGACCACAGGCGGCTTTCGCCTTCGCCTCGTCACCCCCGATGGCGCAGATTATCAGGTGAATGGCGGGAATGGCTACCTGAACTCGCAGAATGTTACGGGCGACTGCTGCTTTATCTCCGGCAACATGAACAGCCAGAACGGTCAGGACATTGCCAAGGGGGCTGTCTGGGAGATACAGTATGTCGACGGCAAGGGCTTCTCCATCAAGAATGTCGGCACGGGCAAGTTCCTGCAGTCGAACGATGCAGCAAAATACGACGAGCCCACCTACTTCACCCTTTGTACGCTGGCCGATGTCGCCACCGGCATTCACGATGCAACGCGGAATGTCTCGGTGAGCAGTACGGACAACAAAGTGTACACCTTCGACGGCCGCCGGGTCGATGCCGCGCATCTGCGCCCGGGCATCTACGTCAGCAACGGCCGGAAAATTATAGTCAGATAACAGCAATAAAACCATAAGAGCACTATGAAGAAACTGTTTCTATCAATCGCTTTGACGTCGCTGGCCGTCTGTGCCACGGCGCAGCCCGCCGGCGGCTTTGGAGGTTTCCAGATGCCGCAGGCCAATCTTGAGACCTCACAACAGTGGAAGGACGTGAACTATGCCGGTGACGACCAGGCCTACCATACGTGTGACATCTACCTGCCGAAGAAAGAGCAGGCCAGCTATCCCGTGGTCATCCATATCTATGGTAGCGCGTGGTTCAGCAACAGCAGCAAGGGCGCTGCCGACCTGGGCACTATCGTGAAGGCTCTGCTCGATGCAGGCTATGCCGTGGTGTGTCCCAACCACCGTTCGAGCATGGACGCCAAGTGGCCGGCACAGATTCACGACATCCGTGCCGTGGTGCGCTTTGTGCGCGGCGAGGCGGCGAAATATAAGTTCGACACCAGCTTCATTGCCACCAGCGGCTTCTCCAGCGGCGGTCACCTGGCCTCGATTACTGCCACTACCAGCGGCACGAAGAGCGAGACCGTGGGCAGCGTCAACATCGACTTGGAGGGCAACTTAGGCAACTACACCTCGCAGCCCAGCACCGTCAATGCTGCCTGCGACTGGAGCGGCCCCATCGACCTCACTGCCATGGACTGCGGCGACCACATGACGATGGGCGACAACAGTCCCGAGGACGTGCTCCTTGCCGCCAAGCTGGCCACTGACCCCGACAAGTACCTGAGCCTCAGTGCCACCACATACGTGGATAAGAACGACCCGCCCGTCATCATCTTCCACGGCGAGAAGGACAATGTGGTGCCCTGCTGTCAGGGTCGCAAGTTCTTCGAGACGCTGAAGGCTGCCGGCGTTAAGACCATAGCCACCTTCGTTCCCGAGGGCGGGCATGGCATGGGCATGTACAGCGAAGAGAACTTGCAGAAGATGGTGAGTTTTCTCAACGAGCAAAGGCACAATAAATGAGGAATGAGAAATGAGGAATGATGATTTCCTGGCACACATGGCATAAAGTAATCATCATTCCTCATTTCTCATTTATAAGTTGTTTTTTGCCGCCCACGATGATGATGCCGCGGCTGCGTGGCGTGGCTGGCGTGCCGTCGAGGCGATAGGCGGGCGTGTGGCTGTTTCCGAGAGCCGAGCTTGCCGTCCTGCCTGTTGATGGTTCCGTCCAAGGCGTGAGACCCACCCCCGAGGCATCGCCGTTCATAAATAGGAATGATGCCAGCCCGTTGTCGTCTATCGACATCTGCGTGATAGGTTTCGACATCACCATCTCTCCCTTTGTGTTTGCTTGATTCAGCTTTGCTGCAGGCTTTGAGGTGTCGGTCAGTTGGTTGTTGGCCACCGAGTCGTTGCCATGACTGTCGGCAACGATGTATGGGTAGGCCCAACCGCTGCTGCTGGAGATTGAAGTCTTGTTGTTGGCGGGGAAGATGGAATATCGCTTTCTGGTGCTGGTGTTGACATATTCAGTAGAACCTTTCCAGACGTCCTCGTCGTAATCGATGTGGAAGACCAGTATGCCGCTGCCTGGCAGATTCTCGTCCCACCCCTTCTGCTGTCGGTTCTCGATGATGTAGTATTCCCCTTCTGCCGCATCGTTACGAACGATGTAAGCAGCAGGCTCGTCGGAAAGGGCAGCCATCTGTGCGATGCTGGTCGGCGTGCTGAGCTCTATGGGGGTGAGCCAGCCCATGAGCCAGCGCTCTTGTGCAGAATAGTTGCAGGGACGGAATCCCAGTCCGTTGTACGAGCCGTTGTCCATAAGATCCCAATCCCCGAGGATTGATGTGCTGGCGAAGTAGAAGTCGGGCAGCCCTAAGCAGTGGCTATATTCATGACAGATGGTGCCGAACGATGACTTGACTTTTTTGCTATTTACGAACTCCTGTACGCAGCAGTAGCTGTCTATGTAATACTCCTTGCCGCCAGCAGTCACCGTGCGGTAGTCGCGATAGTCGTCAGGGTCGTCGGTATCTATGTTCAGGTGCTGGCTGAGCCACCACTGGTGAGGCCAGATGCTTTCGCTGCCGCCGCCGGCATTCATTCCCATGCCGGCATAGATGATCATCAGCTGGTCTATATAGGAATCACCGTCCCAGTCGTATTGCTCCCAGTCGATGTCCAAGGTCTGCAATGCGTCGACGATGTCGTCTACCATGTATTGCGAATATTCGTCGTGGGTGGCTGTGCTGCGGTATTTGTGACGATTGTCGGGCAGCTCTACGAACACGGGGTCGAACGTCAGGTTGAACATCCCGTAGCTCTGCGTCAGGAAGAAGTCGTGAACCGAGCCGACAAAACTATCCTCGTTGTAGTTCTCGGCGTTGAAGATCATGTCCCATGTGCGAAGCGTGGTCTCACGGTCTTCTGCGAAATCCTGATCTTGAAACGATGCCAGCACTACCAGCTGGTGGCGGTTGCCTATATAAGGGTTTTCACCATTTGCCAGCAGAGGTGCCCGATGCCTGATGGTATTGGGATTGGGTTTCCCCACTCTGCATCCCCGCAGGTGGATGGTGTCGGTGGCCCACGATGTCAGCACCACTGAAAAGAGTAAAAGCGAAATCTGCAGTATTTTTCTCATAGTGTTGATTATCTTGGCGCAAAGGTAATGAAAAATAGTGGAAGCCCAAAGAGGTTACTGTTTTTTTCGCCTCTCATCCTTCATATTTCCCCTGTTTCGGCTCCCAACAATCTGGAGTCAGCAGATTTTCTGCCCGTTTTTGTCAGCATAGTACAACCAGCTATATCTGTAAGTCGGCCTGTTACGCTCTGTAATGCGCAGTGTTACGTTTTTTAGCAGTCCCCTCCCTTAAGCCTCCTGCTCCCCAGGAGAGCCCCATCCGGTTCCCCATGAAGTGGGTGTGCCTATGCCCTTCCTTTGAAGGGAGGGAAGACTCGCTGAAGCCTGCCGCCGTCCCCCCCTCAAGGGGAGGGGTCGGGGGGGCTGTAACTCTATTTGTTAGAAGTCCGATAGACATCGCAATAGTTCAATCGGGTGTGTGAAATGTCAGGAAAATTCAAATTTGCGAAAAGTGCCGTGCGGCGGGTCTTTTGGAAAAGCACCGCTTTGAGGGTGGAAAAGGACAGCTTTTTGACCCGAAAAGCGGTACTTTTCCGCCCTTGAAACGATGCTTTTCTTTTTGAAGGAATATTGATGTAAAGAAAATTCGCTGTCTGATGCAGCCTTGCATAGTCTATTATCTATCCAAGCCCCATCATCGCCACAACAGATGAGAGCCCCCTGATAAAGGATGAAATCTGAAAAACGGAAAACGTTTCAATTGACACCAATACTAAATAATCAAAAAAATAGCAGCAAAGATGATGGTGAAATCAAAAATTATTAGTAATTTTGGCCCTGATTTTTTCAATGGCTTCTCGCTTGTGTACTTGCCTTTACTCAGGCAAGCATAATCGGGGTTGTTGGAAGTGTGTGCTTAAATTCAATAATACTAAACTATGAAGAAGTTTGTTTTTGTGGCCATGTGTGGACTGTTATCAGCAAGTGCTTCGACGGCACAGGTAAAGGACGGCAACAAGTACGTTCCCTATGAAGAGCGAACGGGCAACGAGTCCGTCGTGTATTTTACCCGAAATCTCTCAGCCGAGGGACTCATCAAAGCCTACGAGCAGGTGAGCGGTCAAATAGAGGGACATGTGGGCGTGAAGCTGCATACTGGCGAGGCCAAGGGACCTAACATCATCCCGCGCGAATGGGTGAAGGCCCTGCTGGAGAAAGACCTGAAGGGGGCTACCGTCATCGAGACGAACACTTACTACGAGGGCGATCGCTACACCACCGACCAGCACCGCAAGACGCTGAAGGTGAACGGCTGGACGTTCTGTCCGGTAGATATCCTCGACGAACAGGGCACCACCACACTGCCCGTCGTCGGTGGCAAGTGGTTCAAGAAAATGTCGGTTGGCGGCCATCTCACCAACTACGACGCCATGGTGGCGTTGACCCATTTCAAAGGGCACACACAGGGTGGCTTCGGTGGCTCTAACAAGAACATCGGCATCGGCTGTGCCGACGGTCGCATCGGCAAGGCCTGGATCCACACCACGCCGGGCCAGCCCAACCAGTGGGACATAGCCGAGGAGGAGTTCATGGAGCGTATGACTGAGTCGACCAAGGCCACCATCGACTACTTCGGCCCTCGTGTCACCTACGTCAATGTCATGCGCAACATGTCCGTGTCGTGCGACTGTGAGGGCGTGGCTGCAGCGCCGGTCGTCACCCCGAACGTGGGCATCCTTTCCTCGACCGACATCCTGGCCATCGACCAGGCCTGCATCGACATCATCTATGCCATGACTGCCGAGGAGCACCACGACATGGTGGAACGCATAGAAAGCCGTCATGGACTGCGCCAGCTGTCGTATATGAAGGAGCTGGGTATGGGCAACAACCGCTACGTCCTCATCGACCTCGACAATGGCGGCAAGCGCATCACTGCACAGGATGCAGTGAAGGGGCTGAAACCATTCTGAGTGTCAGCCTCGCGCTCATCTGCGCTTGATCTTCCAGCCTATGGCGGCCACGATGATGGTCATTAGCGGACTGAGAAGATTAAAGAAACAATAAGGAAGATATGCAATGGTGGCAACGCCGAGCACGGTGCTCTGCGTCATGCCGCAGGTGTTCCATGGCACGAGCACGCTGGTGACGGTGGCCGAGTCTTCGGCCGTACGGCTCAGCAGTCGCGGCTCGTAGCCCTGGCGCTCGTACACGTTTTGGAACATGTTGGCCGTCAGGACGATGCTGATGAACTGGTCGCCCGTGGTGATGTTGAGGAAGAACCCTGTTCCGGCGGTTGATGCCACCAGTCCCACACGGTTGCGCACCCAGCTGATGACCACGCGGGTGATGCTCTCGATCATGCCGCTGGCCACCATCACCGCACCGAAGCACATGGCGCAGATGATGAGCCAGATGGTGTTGAGCATACCGGCCATGCCGCCCGTAGAGACGAGCTCGTTCAGCTCGGCGTAGCCTGTGTCCACATTCGTTGGGCCAAAGTAGGTGATGGCGAGTCCGCGTGCCAGCGTTCCGGCTTGTGACATCTCTTCGGCAGGCGAGGCAATCTGCATCAGGATGTGCGGCTGCATGACAAGTGCCATGACGCCAGCCATCAGTGCCGAGAGGAAGAGCACAATGAGCGACGGCACGCGGCGCACGATGAGCACAGCCGTGAGCACGGGGACAAGGAGTGTCCAGAGCGAGATGTTGTACGTGGCGGCCAGGCCCTCGGTGTACTGGCCTACGTGAACCACGCTGTCGCTGCCCTGCCCCAGGCCTATCATGGCAAAGATAATCAGGGTGATGGCGAAGGCGGGCATGGTTGTGAACATCATGTAGCGGATGTGAGTGAAGATGTCTACGCCCGTGGTCGACGAAGCCAGGATGGTGGTGTCGCTCAGCGGCGACATCTTGTCACCAAAGTAGGCCCCCGAGATGATGGCTCCGGCTGCCACTGCCTCGCTGATGCCCAGAGCATGGCTGATACCCAAGAGGGCTACGCCGATAGTGGCGATGGTAGTCCACGAACTGCCCGACAGCAACGACACCAGAGCGCAGATGACACAGGCACACAGCAGGAAGAACTGGGGCGACAGCATCTGCACACCGTAATATATTAATGTAGGAACGATGCCGCTCACCATCCATGAACCGGCCAACATGCCCACAGCCAGCAGGATGAGCACCGTGATAGCCACACCGCCCATCGTCTTGGCTATCTGCTGCTCGAACCTAATCCACGGCACTCGGTAGAACACCATTGAGATAAATACGCACACGGCCAATGCCATGAGCAGCGCCACCTGACTGCCGCCGCTTAGGGCGTCGCTGCCGAACAGTGCTATTATTATGGCCAGCAGGATGATGAGCACCACTATTGGGATAGCGGCAACGAGGGGGTGGGGAAGGGGCCGGCTCATAGCTCAATCTGTTGGGGCAGCAATGGCCAGCCCTGTGGGTTGTAAACGTTCAAGCCCAGCGGATTGTCCTTCCAGGCATAGCGCAAAGAGCGAGGCTGGTCGACTGGCGATGAGATGAGGATGACCATGGCGCCCTCTTGGCGGGCTGTGGCGTTATGGTAACGGCCGTCGGCGCCTGCCACCTCAAAGAATCTCAGCTCGGCCTCGGAGCGCATGGGCTGGTCGAGAATCAGGCGGATGTCGCGCCCGTTCACCACGGTCTTCGCTACACGGGGCGACAGCGCCACGCGCTTGCTGTAGACCATGCGGTCGAAGCAGGCGCCAATGCGTTCGGCCACCTCCTTCTTGCGCAGCGGATGGATGTCGACCGTCTCACCCAGGTCGATGGCGGTGGCCAGCTCCACGTATGGTAGCTTCTCCGACGTCAGGCGCTGGGCCTCGCGCAGACGGGCCCAGTTGCTGTTGACGGGCTCCGACTGGAAGACGATAGGGCTTGGCCTGCCTGTCTGCTGGCGACCATCGTAGTTGGCCAGCTGTACCACGACGAAGGGCAAGTCCTGACGTTGCCAGCGGTCGCGCCAGCAACCTATCAGCTTGGTCAGGTAGTCAGCATAGGGGGAAGGATTGCCCACATTCGACTCGCCCTGGTACCAGACAACGCCTGAGAGGGCGAAGGGGGCCAGAGGATGGAGCACGGCATTGTAGAGCGTGGTGGGAAGGTTCTGAAGCGACACGTCACCGCTGGGACATGATGGCATCTGGGCGCCGACGTGCATCTTCCACGTTGTGCCGAGGGGTATCACGTCTCTCGGCATGGGGTTCTGCGAAAGACGGTCGTCACCGAAACAGAGTAGATAAGGCTTCTCGGGGATGAAATGGGCAGCACCGCTCTTATTGATGAAACGGATGGCAATCACGTTGTCGCCCTCTTGCAGCAGACCCTCTGGAATGTCGTAGCGGCGAGGAGGATACTGATAACCAGTCTGTCCTATCTGCTGCCCGTTGAGGTAGGTGACGTCCTGGTCGTAGAGGGTGCCCAGCAGCAAACGGGCGGGCCTTCCGGCGTGTGCCTTGTCAATAGTGATGTGTTGGCGCAGCCAAACTGAGCCCGTACCCCACCAGTTCCAATCCTTTTGGTCAATCTCCTGCCAGTCGGCATCCTGATAGGAAAGACGGGAATAGTTCTGCACGTCGTCTGCCTGGTTGAGTATCTCGTTCCACCGCCGGCTGGCTTCACCATTGGCCTGCATCTGTGCCCTTACGTAGCTGTCGTTTTGGAAGAGCTGAGTCCTCTTCACCAGCATGGGGTAGTCGCGCTTCAGCGAGTCGGCTGAGATCCAGGCTTCGATGGGGGTGCCGCCCCAGCTGTTGACGATGATGCCTTGGGGCACGCCCGTCGACTGGAACATCCTTTTGCCAAGGAAGGAACCGACAGCCGAGAAGAGCCATGCGTTCTCCTTCGTCAGCGGCTTCCAGTTGATGCTGGTGGGGCGGATGTCGTCCTTCACGCCATGGGTGCTGGTGTCGTTCTGAACGCGGAACAGACGCACACCGTCGAGTGAAAAATCATCGATTTCATCGGTGTAAATCGGGTAGACGCGCTCTATCGTCACATCGATATTCGACTGGCCTGACAGTAGCCACACGTCGCCCAGCAGCACGTCCTTGATGGATATGGAGTTGGTTGTTCTAAACTCTAAGGTGTACGGCCCGCCGGCCTTCATTCTTCTGTTCTTGGGCAGCTCTACACGCCAGCAGCCATCGGTGCCGGCCGTTGTGGTGGCACTACTCAGTACCTTGCCCTTGCCCTTGGCGTCGGCCAGGCTGACGGTGACCGTCTGACCAGCATCGGCCCATCCCCATACGGGAATGTCAACACCGCGCTGAAGCACCATGCCGTCCTGGAACAGCTGGGGCAGCTTCAGGCCGCCGGCCATGGCCGATGATACACAGAGAAGTAAAGCGTACAAAAGAAGGAACTTCTGTTTCATATCTTCAATATTTTTTATGGTTTCCGTTCGTAGTTCCGGTAGTTTCCGCTCGTAGTCCTGATGGTTTCCGTTCGTAGTCCTGGTAGTTTCCGCTCGTAGACCAGGCGTTTCGCACCCATAGTTCTGGCGGTTCCTGTTCGTGGCTCTATCGGTTCGCGCACATGGTTTTTGTGGTTCGCATCTGAAGGACAAAAGTACGGAAAAAATCCGATGAAACCGCGTTTCTTGATGTCTTTTTGTTGCAATGAAACAAATTCGCAAGCATCTGTTACGCAAACAAACGCTCTTTCTGGGAATAATGCCTACCTTTGCAGGTAATATCCTAAAATCTTAAACAAACAACGACATTACAATCATGGCAACAAACGTAGCTACTCAGGAAGCGAAAGGCTTCTACAAGCTATCATGGCTGCAGCGCATCGGCTTCGGCTCGGGCGACTTGGCCCAGAATCTGATTTTCCAAACGGTGGCTTGCTACCTGATGATTTACCTCACGACGGTGCTGAAAATCAATCCCGCCTTCGTCAGCGGGCTTATCCTCACGGTGAGGCTCATTGACTGCTTCTGGAGTCCTGTGGTGGGGCGGTATATTGATAACCGCAATCCCAAGCTGGGCAAATATCGCACCTATCTGCTTTACGGGGGAATCCCCCTTACCGTTGCTGCCTGCTTGCTGATGCTTCCTCAGGCAGCCACATGGTCAATGGGCATGAAGATTGTCTATGCCTCGGTCAGCTATACTGTGCTGAGCATGATTTATTCGGTGGTGAACATACCTTACGGCTCTATCATGGCAAGTATGACCCGCGACAACGACGAGGTGCTGATACTTACCTCCACACGAATGGTCTGTGCCAACATTGGCCAGATAGTGGTTCAGGCAGGTTTCCCCATCGGTCTTGCCATGTGCGTCCATACGGCTATTGATTGGAACCAGGCCACGTTCATGGCTATCGGCACCATTCCGGCTTTCGTTATCTTGCCCTCTCTGCCAATTTTGAAGAGATGGCTTGGCAAGAAGGGGCTTTATTACACGCTCCTTTCCATCGGTTTGGCTGGGTTTGCCCTGCTGTTCACCATTGGCAAATTCTTCGACGTTGAGAACTGTAATGCCATTGTGCAGATAGCCAAGGTGATGACCGGCGTGGGTCTGCTGGTGGGCTCGCTCATGTGGGCGCTGGTTCCAGAAGTCATTACGGAGGCTGAGTACCGTACCGGTAACCGTCCTGCTGCCACCGTCAATGCGTTGGCAGGCGTAGCGTTCAAGGCAGGCTTCTCCATTGCTGGCTGGATAACGCCCCTGGTAATGGGTTGGATTGGCTTCAACTTTGCCAGCGAACAGTCGGCATTAGCTACCGACCCCATGGCGTGGTTCACGGTGACGTGTATCTTTGCCATTGCCGGCTTCGTCCTCCTCATGCTATGCTTCATGGGCAGTAAGGAGAACATCACCACTACGCCCGAGAAGCCAGTCTCGTTCGGTGAGATGTGGCAGGAGTTTAAGGCCAACAAGTGCTTACAGCTGGTGCTCAGTATCTTTGTGGTGGTATTCCTGGCATCGTTCATCAGCGGCCCGGTAAATGCCTATTATCCCAAACTGAACGAATATTCCGCCACGGCGCAGAATGCCATCCTGCTGTTCACTACTGTCATTCCCGCCCTTCTGCTCGTGGTTGTGGGTTACCTCGTCCACAAGTATCCCCTCACCGACGAGAAGCTTGACCAGATTAACAAGGAAATTGAGGCACGCAGCTTATGAAACGTAACGTAATCATTTGTGCGCTCTGTTTGGCTATGCTGCCCCTGGCATCCGTGGCCCAGCAGGGCCTGAAGGACGCCATTGGCAAGTATTGCCTCATCGGCGCGGCTATCAACCAGTGGCAAAGCGACGGACAGGTGCCCGAGGCCGATGCCGTGATGGATCGACACTTCAATTGCGCCACGGCCGAGAACTGCATGAAGCCCGAGACGCTGGCACCGGCCGAGGGAATCTTCGACTTCCGTGTGGCCGACAAATTCGTGAAGTATTGTCAGGATCACAACCTGAAAGTCATTGGCCACTGTCTGGTATGGCATTCGCAGGCCCCCGACTGGTGGTTCACCAATGGCTATGCGGCCTCGCCTGCCTCGAAAGAGGTGCTGAAGGAGCGCCTCATCAAGCACATCAAGACCGTGGTGGGCCACTACAAAGGCCAGGTGCACGGCTGGGACGTGGTGAACGAGGCTATCAACGACGACGGCTCCTACCGCAAGTCACCCTACTACAATCTTCTGGGTGAGGAGTTCATCGAGATTGCTTTCCGTACGGCTCACGAGGCCGACCCCGATGCCGAGCTCTACTACAACGACTACTCCATGGGCCAGCCAGGCAAGCGCGAGGCCGTGTGCCGTCTGGTTAAGCGCCTGAAGGACAAAGGTCTGCGCATCGATGGCGTGGGTATGCAGAGCCACAACGGTCTGGACTATCCCAACCTGGAAGAGTATGAGAAGAGCATCGATGCCTTCGCTGCCTGTGGCGTGAAGGTGATGATGACCGAGCTCGACCTGAACGTGCTGCCCAACCCTCAGGGCTTCGGAGGTGCCGACATCAGCCAGAACTTTGAGCTGCAGCAGAAGTTCAACCCCTACATTGACGGTCTGCCTGCCGCCAAGCAGAAAGAGCTCGACGAGCGCTGGATGCAGTTCTTCCGTCTTTACTACAAGCACCGCCACCAAATCAGCCGCATCACCCTTTGGGGAGTCAGCGACGGCGGCTCGTGGCTCAATGGCTGGCCCATCAAGGGACGCACCAACTACCCCCTGCTCTTCGACCGCCAGTATCAGGCCAAGCCCGTGGTCAGCGAGATCATCAAGCTCTTTAAGTGAGGAGGCCATGAGGTCGAAATGTCATAATGTCGAAACAACGAAATCTCGAAATAACAAGAAAAAACAATGAAACCAAGGTATCTATTCCCCAGTGACTACATGGCCGACCCTGCGGCCCACGTGTTTAACGGCAAGCTGTTCATCTATCCCTCTCACGACCGTGAGTGCGACAATGTGTTCGACGATGACGGCGGCCACTTCCAGATGCGCGACTACCACGTGCTCTCATTCGATGATGTTGAGAATGGCCCTGTGACCGACCATGGCGTCATCCTCGACCAGGATCAGGTGGCCTGGGTCGAGAAGCAGATGTGGGACAGCGACGTTGTTGAGAAGAACGGCAAATACTATCTTGTTTTCTCCGCCAAGGACTACAACGGAGAGTTCCACCTCGGCGTGGCCATTGCCGACCGTCCCGAGGGCCCGTTCATCCCCCAGGAGCACCCCATCCGCGGTGCCTATAGCATCGACCCCTGCGTGTTCAAGGACGATGATGACACCGTCTACTGCTACTATGGTGGTCTGTGGGGCGGACAGCTGCAGTGGCATGTGCCCCTGAGTGTGCGCCCCGTTCAGCAGCCCGACACCCAGGCCGCTCCTGCTGGCCATGTCGACATCGGCCATGCCTCCGACAAGAAGACCGAGCTGTGGGCACCTGCCGACGCTCCTGCCCTGAGCAGCTACGTGGTCCGCATGTCCGACGACGTGCTGCAGTTCACCGAGGCTCCGCGCCCCGTGGTCATCCTCGACAAGAACGGACAGCCCCTGAAGGCCAGCGACCCCCACCGCTTCTTCGAGGCCTCGTGGATGCACAAGTACAACGGCAAGTATTACTTCAGCTACAGCACCGGCGACAGCCACTTCCTCTGCTACGCCACGGGCGACAACCCCTACGGCCCCTTCACCTACCAGGGCGTCATCCTCGACCCCGTCGTGGGCTGGACCACACACCACTGCATCGTGGAGTTCCGTGGCCAGTGGTATCTGCTCTACCACGACTGCGTGCCCTCCAACGACATCACCCACCTGCGCTCACTCAAGGTGCAGCGTCTGTTCTACAACGAGGACGGCACCATCCAGAAAGTCGTAAACGAATAATCCGGCCATGACAGGGAAGAGACTACACCTTATTATATTATGTGTCGCCATGCTGGCCTTGCAAGCCCGCGCTGAAGACGGTCACCGCCTCTGGCTGCGGGGCGAGAAGCCCACTGACGTGGTGGAGAAGCTTGACCCCACCATGCCAGATGACGACGGCTATCGCATCAGCGGCCACACCATCACCGCCCGCACGCCGATGGGCCTGCTCTATGGCCGCTATGCCCTGATGCGCGGTGAGCAGGGCGAGTCGCACCCCTTCTACAAACTGCGCATACTGAACCACTGGGACAACCTGGACGGCTCGATAGAACGCGGCTATGCCGGCAAGAGCATCTTCTGGGGCCTCATCCCCGACCCCTCGTCGCGTGGACGTAGGAACCTGAAGGATGGCGCCATCGCCCCCCTCGACAAAACGCTCATTGAGCAGTATGCCGAGGTCAATGCCAGCATCGGCATCAACGGCACCGTGCTGAACAACGTCAACGCCTCGCCCATGATGCTCACCCGGCCCTATCTGACCCGCGTGAAGGAGATTGCCGACATCCTGCGCCCCTGGGGCATCCGCGTCTACCTCTCCGTCAACTTCGGCACACCGAAAGCCCTGGGCGAGGTCAGCACCGCCGACCCCCTCAACCCGCGTGTGAAAGCCTGGTGGAAGAAGAAGGCCGCCGAGATATACCAGCTCGTGCCCGACTTCGGCGGCTTCCTGGTCAAGGCCAACAGCGAGGGCCAGCCCGGCCCCTTCGACTACGGCCGCACCCATGCCGACGGTGCCAACATGCTGGCCGACGCCCTGCAGCCCCATGGCGGCATCGTCATCTGGCGCTCCTTCGTCTACGGAGCCAAGCACAAGGGCGAAGACCGCGTGAAGCAGGCCGTCTCAGAGTTTGCCGAGCTCGACGGGCAGTTCCGCCCGAACGTCATTCTGCAGTCAAAGAACGGCCCCCTCGACTTCCAGCCCCGTGAGCCCTATGCCCCCATCTTCGACCAGATGAAGCACACCAAGCAGATGGCCGAGCTGCAGATCACCCAGGAGTATCTGGGCCACAGCAAGCAGCTCGTCTTCCTTGCCCCCATGTGGAAGGAGTTTTTCGGCTTCGTCGAGCCACAGCGCCTCGTGGGCATTGCCGGCGTTGCCAACATCGGCCTCGACCGCAACTGGTGCGGCCACCACTTTGCCCAGGCCAACTGGTATGCCTTCGGGCGCCTGGCCTGGTGCCCCACCCTCAGCTCCAAGCAGATAGCCGAGGAGTGGCTGCAGCAGACCTTCTCACCGTCAACACAGCTCACGCCCCTCGTCAGCATGATGCTGCGCTCGCGCGAGGCCTGTGTAGACTACATGATGCCCCTGGGCCTCCACCACATCTTCCGCTTCGACCACCACTACGGCCCCGAGCCCGACGGCTACAACCCCCGCTACCCCATAGAGTGGTGCCCCGTCTACTACCACCGTGCCAATGCCGACAGCATCGGCTTCAACCGCAGCCACACCGGCTCGAACGCCACGGCACAGTATCGCGAGCCTTTCTGCTCGCTCTACGACGACGTGAACACCTGCCCCGAACGCTACCTGCTGTGGTTCCACCGCGTGCCCTGGACGCATCGCATGAACAGTGGGCGCACCCTCTGGGAAGAGATGCAGTGGCGCTACACACGTGGCGTGAACGAGGTGCGCACCTTCATCGACGCCTGGCAGCAGGCAAAGCCCTTCATCGACGAGCAGCGCTGGCGCGAGGTCAACGACAAGCTGAAGGTTCAGCTGGCCGATGCCGAGGAGTGGCGCACCGTCTGCCTCGACTACTTTGGCAGCTTCGCCAAGGCCGGCAAGTAGCTTTCGTGCCCTTTCGCCATCACAAATCATTCCCTTCCCCCCATGCCATCGGCGATAGCATGGGGGGAAATTGTTTCAAGAGTTTCAAGGCGTTTTGAAACAAACAGTTTCAGACGGTCTGAAACTAACGGTTCGGGGCTGCTGAACTAAAAGTTCAAGACCACTGAACTAATAGTTCAGCGGCCCTGAAACACTTTTGGCTCGCCGCCGCCCGTGCAGAAAACCGCAAAACGGCTAAGACTGAACGCCCCTTTTCGTATCCTTTTCGTCTTTTCGCGCTTTTTCGCAGTCCTAAATCATTATTGCGAAAGTACGCGAAATTCCATGTTGCCTTTCGCCCCCTTTCGCCATCACAAGCAGAGCGGCCCGGCAACCACAGCTCAGTAAGGAAAGCCGTTCTCTTCGGGCATGAAGACAAACGTCGGCTCGTCACAATAGTTGCCGTAGGGTAGGGGGGCAGAATAGCCGTGGCGTTTGAATATCCCCGCGATGCCAGCCTGCTGCTCCTCGGTGAGGTGCTTCTCGCCGCGGTGATAGCGGTAGTAGTTTGCCTTTCCGCCGAGATAACCCATCACCTCCACCTTGATGGTTCTGTAGTCGGCCTGAGCCACGTGGGCATAAATCTTCTCCAGTCCCCAGGCCATCCGCTCCGTCTTAGCATCGCAGAAGGCCTGGCACTCACCACCCTCCGAGGCCCATGGCATCACCGTGGCCCATGCCGTGACGCCCTTCGGCAGCCAGGTGCTGGCTACATACCGGAGGCAATTGTCCTTTCTGGGACATTGCCTGTTGAAACACACTGCCCACCGTTGAGGAACCGAAAATTTCTGTTTTGTCATAGCTTAAAAAATGTCTTGTTAGTAGTTCCTGGTAATTGAAAGCCAGTTTTTTGGTTATAAGTATTTTTGAGGAGAGGAGTTGAAATCACCTCACCGCTTGAAGGCGGAGTGACCCTGTCGTCTGACACACCTTCTTCAAAGCGCAAAGATACAAAAAAATCGCTACTTAAAACATTCTCCCACCATTTTTTCTTCCAATTCCTCTCATTTTCCCCGTTTTTCCACCTAAAAAAATAATAATTACCCCCTGATATACAAAAATATTACTATCTTTGCACCCAAAAATATACTAACGTTACTAACCAATGTCAACGGCTTGGCAAGCGATGAGGATGCAACTTCGCTCTATACAGGTGTCATAACCCGTCTGGGCTTCACACCTGCTCATATCTACGACATTGCGCTTGACCAGGACAGCTACTACAACCCCATCAAGATCAAAGCCGCGAACGGTGGTACGGGCAATGTCACACTGACGCGCGAGTACCGTCCTCCTACCGAGTTTCGTCCCACAGCTGCCGGCATTGCTTCTCCAGCCGCCGCGTGATCTTGTCTGGTCTCCACCGTGGGAAGACGTTCTTCAGTCGGAACTGCCTGGCCTGCTTTGGGGTGAGGATGGTCTCGTGCTGGCGGCTTTGGTCGTTCAGAGTGAAGGTGACGATGTTCGATGGCGGCGTGATGTCGCGCCTCTCGGCATCCATCGTGTGGTATTCGTAGAAGAGACTCTCTACGGTGCGCATCCCTCGGGAGTCGAAGCGCGGGGCCTCGAGCCTTTCGGGCGTGAGCAGGGTGGTGTTGAGCAGCGCCATCCGCGGTTTGGTGTGCCATCCGCGGCCATACTGGAAGTTGGAGTCCACATTCTTGATGGTGCAGTCGTAGAACACGTAGCCCCATTGGGTCTGCGACGTGCGAGGTGCGGCAATGACGTCGCGTCCCTTGCCGTCGGCGCTGCGTGGCTCTGTGACGATGAGGCAGCGGTTGAAGAACACGTCGCCTGCACCGCAGATGAAGTCGACCGTGCCGTGAATCTCGCAGTCCTCGAAGTAGTGGGATGCGTCCTCGCTGTCGGAGTAGTATGTGTCTTGGTAGGACAGCAGCCGCACGCGCTTGCAGATGGTCTGCCGGCCCTTGTCGTGCAGCGTCACGGCCCGTCCGGCAAAGCCGCTGTTGTAGTAGTCGAGTGCGTTCTGCAGGGTGAGGTCTTGCAGATAGAGGTTGCTGGCGCGGTTGAGCAGGGTGCCGGTCTTGCTGATGCCCTCGTTCTCTGGCTTGGGTGCGTTCCTGATGATGGTGCCCTCGGTGCTCTCTCCCACGATGGCGATGTTGTGGCCGGTGATGGTGGTCAGCACCCGCTCGCCCAGGTCGTAGACGCCGTTGGGGAGCAGGATGTAGATGCGCTCGGCCAGTGTGTCGCTGCTGTTGCTCTGGTTGGCTGTCTCAAGGGCCCAGAGGAAATCGTCGGCATCGCCGGCTTTAACCATGATGGCAATGGGAGGATTGCCGTCCCCGTTCTCCAGCCTGCCCGTGGCCTCATCCCCCCATCTCCCTGTAGCCTTTGCGGCTGTGCCAACAGTGATGGCCAGCAGCAGCAGGAGTCTGAAATGGTTCATGTGGTGAAGTGTTTTGGTGTGTGTCTGTTTGGGGCAAAGATACGGCTTTTTTGTGGATGCGGCAAATTTTTTACTTAAAACTTGCACGTATTTCATTTTTTTGCCGTACCTTTGCACCCGCTTATCGCAAAATAGGCGGGATGTAGCGCAGTTGGTAGCGCACTACGTTCGGGACGTAGGGGTCGGGCGTTCGAGTCGCCTCATCCCGACCATGATTCGGGAGACCGCCTTGAACAGGGGCGGTCTTCACGTGTTTTACTATAGGTGATACTACTATCCGAGGTTCTATGAGACAATTATTACTTGGTATTGCATTCGTGGCTTGCCTCCTGGCTGGCGGCAAGGCGTCGGCACAGCCGGTCATCACGCTGGAAGGTGCGTGGGACTTCACTACCGACGAGCAGGGTTTCAGGGGCGACAGCACCGACTACGTCATGCTGCCGGGCTCGATGCTGACCAACGGCAAGGGCGACAGGGTGAGCCTGAAGACGCCGTGGACGGGCTCGCTCTATGACTCGTCCTTCTATTTCAACCCCGCCATGGAGCCCTATCGCCGTGAGGGGCAGATGAAGTTCCCCTTCTTCCTCACCCCCGAGCGCCACTATGTGGGCAAGGCCTGGTATCGCCGCAAGGTGTACGTGCCAAGGGAATGGGATACGCAGCGCGTGACGCTCTTCCTGGAGCGCCCACATATCGAGACCACCGTCTACGTGAACGGCCAGCTGGCGGGATGCCAGAAGTCGCTCTCCACGCCACACGTCTATGACGTCACACGCCAGATTCGCTTCGGTGCCTCGAACGAAATCACCATCTGCGTAGACAACAACATCGAGAATGTCTGCGTGGGACAGGACTCGCACTCTGTCACCGACCAGACACAGGGCAACTGGAACGGCATCGTGGGCCGCATGGAGCTGCAGGCACAGTGGGCGCAGCTGAACATCAGGCATGTCAGCGTCAGGGGCGATGCCGCCAAGGGAACGGTCAGCGTGAAGGTGGAGCTGGAGAACCACGTCGACGACCTACAGTTCTTGGTGGGTGATTATTTCGTCAAGATATTCGTGATGCCCCTCGACGGCTCTGCGCCCCCGATAGAGCACATCAGCGAAGCCGTGGGCAGCAAGATGGAGTTTCTGGTCATCTTGAACGAAAAGGCGAAGCTATGGGATGAGTTCCACCCTAACCTCTACCTGCTGCGGGTGGAGGCTGGTGGCGACGTCTACGAGACCACCTTTGGCCTGCGCGATGTGACCATCCGTGGCCGACAGTTCTACATCAATGGCCGCCCGCTCTTCCTGCGTGGCACGGTGGAGAACTGCTGCTTCCCCGAGACGGGCTATCCACCGATGGAAGAGGAGGAGTGGATGCGCATCTTCAGCCAGTGCAAGCGCTACGGACTGAACCACGTGCGCTTCCACAGCTATTGTCCGCCCGAGGCCGCCTTCGCCGCTGCCGACAGGGTGGGCATCTACCTGCAGCCCGAGGGCCCCAGCTGGCCCAATCATGGGGTGAAGCTGCGCAGGGGCATGGCCATCGACCAGTATCTCTTTGAAGAGTCGCGCCGCATCGTCGACGAGTACGGCCACCACCCCTCGTTCCTGATGATGGCTGCTGGCAACGAGCCTGCCGGCGACTGGGTGAGCTACTGCAATGACTGGGTGCGCCAGATGCATAAGTACGACTCGACGAAGGTCTATGCCGGTGCCAGCGTGGGCGGCGGATGGGCCTGGGACAACGGCTCGGAGTATCACGTCAAAGGCGGGGCACGCGGTCTGGACTGGGATCGCCACGCACCGTCGTCCGACGATGACTACTACAGCGGCATAGAGTTCCCCCGCAACTACAAATCGACCGTGCCCAACAATTCGCCCATCATAGCACACGAGCAGGGACAGTGGTGCGCTTTCCCCGATTTCAGCGAGATTCCCCAGTACACCGGAGCCTACAAACCCGGCAACTTCGAGATATTCCGCGACCTGCTGGCCAAGAACGGCATGGCGCAGCAGGCTGAGAAGTTCCTCATGGCCAGCGGACGACTGCAGACCCTCTGCTACAAGTACGAGATAGAGCGCAACCTGCGCACGAAGGACTATGCCGGCTTCCAGCTGCTGGGGCTGAACGACTACAGCGGTCAGGGGACAGCCCTCGTGGGAGCCCTCAATGTGCATTGGCGCGAGAAGCCCTACACCACCGCCAGCCAGTGGCGGCAGTCGTGCAACATGCTGGTGCCTCTGGCCCGCTTCCCACGCTTCGTCTATACCACTGCCGACACGCTGGTGGTGCCCGTTGAGGTGTATAATGCCTTCGATACTGCCATCTGCGGCATAATGCCCACCTACACCATCAGCAGCGACAGCCTCCGCATCGTGGGGGGACAGCGGCTGTCGGCCGTCGACACCATCCCCATCGGCAAGAACATCCCCCTTGGCACGGTGAGACTGCCACTCAGCAGCATCAACGCTCCTGCCAAGCTGACGCTGACCGTCGGCATGGCGGGGGTGGTCAGCAACCAGTGGGATTTCTGGGTCTATCCCTCCAACTACGCCAGCAAGCTGGACAGCTTAGAGCTTGCTGCAACCCGTGATGTCCCCATGACAACAAACAGGAAGAACCCCTTCATCAACTCCAAGATAATCATTGCCGACACCCTCGACACCGCCACCATGAAGGCCCTGCAGCGCGGAGCCAACGTGCTGCTGACCGCTGCCGGACGGGTGACGCTGGGCAGCGACGTGCGGCAGACCTACCTGCCCGTGTTCTGGAACACCAGTTGGTTCAAGATGCGACCGCCCCACACCACAGGCGCCTATATCGACAAGAGCCACCCCCTGTTCCGCCACGGCTTCCCCACCGACGACTGGGCGAACCTGAACTGGTGGGAGCTGCTGAACCGAGCCCAGGTGATGAACCTCATGGAGCTTCCTGCCGACTATCAGCCGCCCATACAGCCCATCGACACATGGCACGTCAGCCGCAAGCTGGGAATGCTTGTCGAGGCTCGCGTGGGCAAAGGCCGACTGCTGATGACCACGATGGACATTTGCCACGGTCTGGAGCACCGCCCCGTGGCAAGGCAGATGCGTATCGCCATACTGAGCTATATGCAGAGCCCCGATTTCCAGCCCACCATGGAGCTCACCCCCGACGTCATCAACCATTTCTTCACCCGTCAGGCACCGCCGGTGGATATGTTCACCAACGATTCGCCCGATGAGCTGAAGCCCAAACTGACCCCCTGATCTATGCCACAGACGAAAAGCCTCGTAATCCCCGCCCTTCGCTCTGCAGCCCGACTCCTGCTGCTGCTGAGCCTGCTCACCATCTCGCTGAAGGGGCAGGCCCAGGACGACCCGCGCGAAGAGATTCGCCAGAACCCCAGCCTCTCGGGTAACAACTTCCTGGCCTATCCCGGGCCGCAGCGGCAGCTCACACCCGCCCCAAAGGGCTACCGGCCGTTCTGTGTCAGTCACTACGGCCGTCATGGGTCGCGATACCTGACGAAGCGGCTCGACTACACCTACGCCTACGACCTGCTGCGCAAGGCCGACGACGAGGGGGTGCTGACGCCGCTGGGGTGTGATGTGCTGCAGCGGCTGGCACTGATTGCTGACGAGTCTGAAGACCGCCACGGTGACCTGACACCCCAGGGGCAACAGCAAATTCGCGACATCATGCGCCGCATGGTGGAGCGCTTCCCGCAGGTTTTCAGCAACACGGCCACTGTCGATGCCCGCAGCACCAGCGTGCCGCGATGCATACTCTCCATGACGAGCGCTGTCCAGGAACTGACACGCTTGCGTCCGAACGTCAACGTGGCTTTCAATGCCACCTACCACGACATGCGATACATGAATTACGTCGACCGCGAACTGCTGAAGCAGGCACAGGCAGAGGGCTGCCGGGTGGCGCTCGATGCCTACTGTGCCCCGCGACAGAACTTCAGACGGTTGGTGAACTCGCTCATCTCCGACAGCCTCTACGTCAAACGTCGTGTCAACGACGAACGGCTGGCATACTATCTCTTCCGCGTAGCATCCGGTATCCAGAACACCAAGGAGGGGCAGACAACCACGCTCTACGACATCTTTACCCCTGATGAGCTCTATGCTGAGTGGCAGATGGACAATGCGTACTGGTTTCTGGGCTACGGCTTCAGCGACATCAATGGCGGACAGCAACCCTTCAGCCAGCGCTTCCTGCTGCGCAAGATGGTGGAGCAGGCCGACTCGTGCCTGCGCCTCGACCATCCCTCGGTGAACCTGCGATTCGGACATGAGACGATGGTGCTCCCCCTGGTGTGCCTCATGGGCCTCAACGCCTTCGGCCAGACAATCAACGACCTCGAGCAGCTGGAGCAGAAGGGGTGGGTGTGCTACCGCATCGTCCCCATGGCTTGCAATGTGCAGATGGTGTTCTATAAGAAAGGACGCAGCGATGGCGACATCCTGTTCAAGGTGCTCCTCAACGAGGACGAGGCCACCCTGCCCATAGCCAGCGATGTGGCTCCTTATTATCACTGGGCCGATGCCCGCCGCTTCTTCCTGGAACGGCTGGACAGCTTCCAGACGGCAGGGGCAGCCATGCCCCCCTCGGAGGGGGGGAAGTAGTCCTTCGTCTGAGGTGAGACGCTCCTCACTATTCTATGCAAATCTTCCTCGACGTGCCGTTGGCCCCCCTCTCTATGCAGATGCCTCGCGGATTGTCTAAGCGCCGGCCATGCAGGTCGTAGTAGGTCTTGGGGCCTGCGGGGGCGGCCATCGTCTTCTCCTCGATGGCATTGCTGCTGTTGTCAATTATGAAGATGTAGGTGCTTAGGCTTCGGGCGGGCATGCTGACGGTGACCACGTTTGTCGGCTCGCTGATGGTGATGGGCGCCTCCTGGCAGAGCGATGTGTTGTCTGTCGACAGCAGGTGAACGCCGCTCCTCACGTTGGCGGGCAGCGTCAGTTGCAGCTCGTGGGCAGTCTTCGTCGTGTCAATTGCCATGACGATGAGCGAGTCGCCCTTAATGTAAGCCGATGTCTCGAATGCAGCTTCAGTCTTAATCGTCATGTTGTGGGTTACGTCGAGGCGAGTGGAGCCCGTGACGTGCTTTGCGAAGTGCGAGATGATGTAAGCGCGGGGCAGCAGCTTGTTCTTCGTCTTGTTCTCCGCACCGTATTTTGCCTCGCCCGTGCTGACGAAAGCCCAGTGGGCACGCATATACCAGTAGATATAGCCCGTGCAGCCAGCCAGCATACACTCGTTCAGCTCCTCGGCGAAGAGCAGCTGCTCGTGCCAGTTGGGCAGACGGTCACCAATGTTGTCGGTCGACGAGTGCTCCGTCATCCACACCTCCTTGCCATATTTCTCGGCCAGCACGGCGGCATTCTTCATGTTGACCAAGGGCGGATGACCATAGATGTGACCCGCGATGATGTCGATATGCTTGCGGGCGACGCTGTCGTTCAGCAGCAGATTAGAGTACGAGGGGTCGAAGCCCAGAGGCTCGGCACTGATGAGGCGCACGCCGTAGGTGGCCTTGTCGAGTGCGTCGGCGTGGTTCTTCACCAGGTTAAGCTGCTGCTGGGGCGTGTAGAGACAGCCCGAGTAGCTCACCCACCAGTCGGGCTCGTTCTGTACGGACACGGCATCCACGGCCACGCCGCAGTTCTTCATGTACTTCAGAAACGAGTTCAGCCAGGGGAAGAACTTCTCGTAGCAGTCCTCGCGCAACTGGCCGCGCTGGTTGCCTTGGTCGGCAGCGTTGCCGCCCTGAGCCGTGCCGTTGGTCTTGAACTCACCGGGGGGTGACCAGGGAGTGCCGAAGACGATGCCGCCACGCTGCTTCACAATCTTTGCCGATGGAACGGAACCGTACCAGTCGTAGGGCGTGTCCCAGCCAACGTCGGCAGCCGTGATGTTTCCCTTCATGTTTGGCGAAATCTCCATGCGCATGATGTTCAGTCCGATGGGCGACTCGGCTCCGTAGAGCAGCTTCGCCGGCTGAGTGTCGTTGGCAAACGGACGCATGGCGCCATCGCAGGCGGCTGCACCGAATCCAGTTATCGTTTGGCAACGCTTGTCGGTCACCGTCACTTTGACAGTAGCGGCATTGGCCGACATGACAGTTGCCAGTGCAAGTGATAGAATGAGTCTTTGTTTCATGGTGGTTTGATGTAATCTATGTACGGGCGGATAATATATTGTTGGTTATTTCCTGACGGTCTTCTGGTTGTTCTGAATCACGATGCCGCGTGTGCTCTCTGTGGCAGGCGTGCCGTCGAGGCGGTAGGCACGTGCCGAGCCGTCAGCAGCTGCGGGTGCAGCGGTGCGTATGCCTACAGTCTGTCCGGTCTTCTCGGCAAACTCCTGCTGTGCCTTCTTCATCTGCTCGCGGAAACGGGCGCTGTTGTGAATCTTGGCATAGGCAGCCGAGGCAGCCAGACGGCCAGCATCGACGTCGCTCTGCCAGTGGGCGCCCACGATGAGTCGGCTGTCGCCGTACATGTAGCCGCGGGTCATCAGTTTGTCAGCATTGGCGGGGTTAATCTCCGAGAGCAGCAGTGCAGAGCTCCATCCCAGCAGGGTGTGGCCTGAGGGGTAGGAACCGTTCTTGCGCAGCGACTCCTCGTCTTCGGGCGTCAGTGTCGGCTCTTCCATGCGCATAAACGGACGGCGGCGCATGTAGAACTTCTTCGGCTCATAGCAGATGCTGTCGCACGTGGAGCATCCGTCGAGCAGCACCTTGTAAATCTCAGGTGTCCCCTCCTTGGTGATAGTCAGTCCGAAGGCTTCGCTGAACTCCCGTATGATGCAGTCCACGCCGTAGACGGCATCGCGCTTGGCCATGTCGGCCCGCTCGGCATCTTGGCGCATGGTCTTGCCCCACATGTATCGCATGATGTCGCGTGCGAACTTATTGCCGATGGTGTCGGGCGGTGCCGGCAGGAACTTCATCATGTTGGGCATCTCGCTGCGCAGGTAGTAGTAGTCGCAACTGTCGCGCTCGATGTTGTCGGCAGCGCTGGGCACTATGGCCACGCCAGTCTTCTCTGTGTATTCGGCCTGTGCCTTCTTCATTTGCTCCTGGAATGCGGGACTGGTCTGCAGCCGCATGTAGCCAATGACAGCGCCGAGGCGTGAGACCTCGACGTCGGTCTGCCAGTGGGCGCCCACGATGACGCGGCTGTCGCCGTACATGTAGCCGCGGGCCAGGATGGTGTCAGCCTTGCTGGGGGCAATCTCCGAGAGGAGCAGGGCGGTAATCCAGCCGCGTGTGGTGTGGCCCGACGGATAGCTGCCACTTTTTTTCAGTTTTTCCTCGTCCTCCTCGGCCTGATAGGTCAGGATGTGCTCGTGGAAGCGCAAGAAGGGACTGCGGCGCATGTAGAAATTCTTCGGTGCCACGCGCATTTGGTCGGTCGTCACGAGGCTCGTCTCCAGGAGCTTCCATATCTCGGGCGTCTCTGTGCGCGAGATGGTCAGTCCGAAGGGAATGTCGAACTCGGCAAACAGGTTGTCGAACGACCACACGGCATCGCGGCGTGCTATGGCCTCGCGTTCGGGGTCGAGTCGCTGCTCCTTGCCCCACATATACTGCATGATGTCGTAGTAGTAGTTGATGCTCGTCGTGTCGGGCGGAGCGGGCAGACACTTGATGAGGTCGGGCATTTCCTCGGTGGTGAAATAGGGTGTGACGCCTTCGCCATCTTGTGCGGTGGCGTTAGTAAAGCCGCAAACAGTAAGTACTGCGGCCAGCAGATAGAGTGTTATTTGTTTCATTTCAGTTAATAATGGTTTATTTTATTGCCTTCTGTATCGTTATTATTCATGTCTGCTTTCGTTGTATCGGAAAGTCGTCTGCAAAGTTACGCAAATAATCTGAATCTGCCAAATTTTCTCATACAGATTCTCTCGTATCCCTTGGCTTGCTATCTATTCATCCTCTTCTCCGACCGCGATGTCCCGTCGTTATATCTGTTGCGTCGGATGACGAGACCGCGTCTGTGGTTGTTGGTGCGCTGTCCCCTGGCGTCGTAGTAATCGGTGCGTACGGGCGCATTCTCGGGCTTGATGGCACGAGCGTCAGAGGGGTCGCCGTCGCTGTGAGCCGACGTCAGATACATCTCTGCGAGAGGTGGATACCCCTTCTCGGCCATCAGCGAGTCCCATGCGGTCGGCAGTTCTATGGCCACTGTCCCCATGCCACCTCCGGGCATGGTCTGAATCTTGTTGCGCGAGGGGTCACCCGTGATGAGGAATGCCGTCTCACCTTTTCTCATCGTGGGGATGGTCATCATCTCCGTGGCATCGTTGGCATACCATTCTGGGGTGGGCGTCATGGCTGCCTCCTCTTCTTTTCCCAGGTGTTGCTGATACTGAGCGAGCGACACCCTGTCGGGATTGAAGGCACTGCCGGGATTGGCGTAGTAGTTGGCATAGGCCCGTTCGTAGAGCGGTCGCCGTGCCGTGCGTATCAGCTCGTCCTCGAGATTGCCCAGTGTGCCGTATGTGTCGTGCAGTCGTTTAGCCACTTCCTCGGTCATCAGTATGGTGCGGAAGGTGTATTGCATACCGCTTCCTACGGCCAGCTGACTGCGCTCGGTGATGTCCCAAGCCAGTAGCTGCATGATGCGTTCGCCGTCGCTGGTGGCAGGTGCCATGTTGTTGCCCCATAGCAGTGCCGAAGCGGTGGTGATGGTGTTGTCGTTGAGGGCATAGCCCTGTCGCACGTGGTAGGGCTTCCATCCTATGCGCAGACATGCCTCCTCGTCTTCTGCCAAGCACCATGACACGGGATAGCCAAAGGTGCCCATGCGGTCTTGCTTCACGTAGTAGCCCGCCAGGTTCATCATGGCGAGGTTGAGGAACCGCCCCAGCGCCACGTTGCCCTCTTCGTTGATTTGTCCCTGCCCGTGGTCGAATTGCAGCTGCCGTGCCACTGGGCCGTTCACCCAGCAATAGGGTATCCAGGCGTGCGTGCTGCCCAGTGTGCGCCGGAAGTTTGGGTCGCCCATGGCCTTGGTGAGCGCTATCAGTAGTGGCATGTATTCTGGCTTGCAGCCGGCCATCACGCCGTTGACGGCCACGTGCCACACCAGTGTGCGGCGATAGGCAGGTGATAGCACTGCCACCTCGTCGTCCCATTGGTAGTCGGTGTACTTTAGGAATTCATAGATGCGCCCTGCTGTAGGCGGCACGATGGGCAGTCCGTCGCTCCACGACATCTCTACGAAGAAACGGTTGATCTCGTCGACCGAAGCCTCGTAGACGATAGTCCTGGCGTCGGCCGCCTCCATCTGTTTGTTGGCGGCTATCTCCTCGGCGGTGATGTCGGTGGTCAGCGCCTCAAGCACCTGCGGCCACACCACGTTCCGTGTATTCTCCACCAGCTGCTCGTTGGTATGGGTGGCAAAGGCCCCTGGATAGGTAGCCACGCGCAGGGCCGGTATGCCGTTGTTGTAGGCTGTCGTCACTGCTTGGTGGTCGAAGCCTGGAGCGGCAATCATCACCGACGGAATCTGCAGATACTCGGCAGCGATGCACGAGCCTGTCTCCTTGGGAGTGCAGATGCCGCAGCCACCATTGCCCGACACCACGGCGTCGATGCCATAGTCCTTCAGTTTCTGCTGAAACTCCTCTACCGATTTCCGCCTGACGCCAGGCGCTGGATACAAGCCTGCCGAACCAATCTCGTCGAGCAGGTAGACCTTGGCTGTGGGGTAGCGCGACAGGATGAGTTTCTTCAGTTCCATGTGGGTCACGCTGGCCATGAACGAGCCCCCCACCAGGGCTATGGTCTTCCCATCGAGCGTTTTCAGTCGCGGAGCCATCGTTATCATCTTCACTGTCTGCGCCCCTACCGGTGCCACCACCTTGTAGGTATGTTCTTTGTCGTCACCTGCTATGCAGCTTTCATCGCACACTCCCTGGGCTGCGGCGGTCAGTGCCATGACGGCTGCTGTGCCAAATAGTATCAGTCTCTTTATCATCATATACTTGAGTTATTGTTTTTGGCTTGGTGCCATGCTTGTAAATATGACGGCGAAACGGCGAGAAAGTAAAATCGGCCCTGCGGTTTCTTGCGTTTCGCTAAACATCGCAATAGCTCGATTGGAATGGTGGAATGTAAGAAAAAATCTAATTCACAAGAAAACGCCTCGCAACGGGACTTTTGGAAAAGCACCGCTTTGAGGGTGGAAAAGGATAGCTTTGAGGGTGAAAAAGCGGTGCTTTTCCGTCTTCAAAGCTGTCCTTTCCTTTTTGTTAAAATGTTGATGTAAATAAAATTCACAGTTCGCTCCTGGCTTGCTGGGTTCATTATACAGCCACGTCCCTTCATCGCAAAGATGGTATTCCTTGGTTCGAACTCACGTTAGTTGTAGCGTATGGTTCCGCTTTACTGACGTAATGCGTTGCCTTGCTACGTTCCGTTCAGCCGGGTAAGTCCTTTCCTAAGAGGGGGGGACGCTGTTGGCGTGACTACTCCAGCGGAATATCGGGGTGCTGAACGGCGAGGGGCATGTCCTTCTGCGAGAGGTAGAACATGTAGAGCACGACGGGCTTCGTGCCGCGGTTCTCGCCGTGGTGCACGGTGCCTACCATCTCAACCACGGCCTCACCCTCGTGAACCACCTTCTCCTGGCCGTCTTGCCCAATGATGGTCAGTTCGCCCTGCACCAGCACGCCGTAGTTCATCACGGGGTGGTGGTGCCAGCCCAGCTTCTGTCCGGCCGGGAACACGTATTTCACGGCCACCAGTTCGGGGCGTCCCTCGAGGTAGTCGGGCAGCTCCACGCCGTCCCAGCTCTGGCTGGTGCGTATCAGTTCGGTCGACTCCACCTTCTGCTGCTGAGGCGCTTCGGTGCTTTCGGTGGCTTCCACCTTCTGCTGCTGGGTGACTTGGGCGTTTTCGGTGGCCTTCTTGCAGTTTGTCAGCAAGCCTGTTCCGCAGGTTGCCAGGATGACTGCTAGCATCCATTGCTTCATTTTTTTCATTGCTTTTATAAGTTTGGTTATCATCTATGCTTGTTCCCGAGTCTTCGGAAAACATTTTCTATATAGCTGAAGTTTCAGACCCCACCCCCTGCCCCATTCTTGCGTCCCCATTCCCGCTGTCGCGCCTACCCGTAGCCTTATTCCCAAGCTTTGCTCGCCTACCCGTAGCCTTATTCCCGAGCTTTGCTCGCCTACCCGTTGCCTTTCCCCTTGAAGGGAGGGGCAGGGGGTGGGGTCTGTATTATTATTCATGTTTGCTTTCGTTTTACTAAAAGTTTGCTGCAAAAATACAAATAATCTGCGAGATTTGCACTAAATCCTGCAGATTATTTTGGTGTGAGGCTACTTTCGGGTCACGTTCCGTTCAGCGTGAAGGCACCATTGCGGCTGGTGGGTCTACGATATCCTCGTACTTCATCAGATAGGTATCGTATTGCGTAGCAAAGGGTCGGAAGGGTGCGGGCACGTCGGCGGCCGGCAAGAACAGGCGATGTATGGCCTCGGGCAGTGCACCCGTTTTGGGGTTGCTGTCCCCGCTGCCTCCCTTTGTCGGCCCCATTCCCGCTGTCGCGCCTACCCGTAGCCCTATTCCCGAGCTTTGCTCGCCTACCCGTAGCCCTTCGATGTAGTAAGCGCGGAAGGTGGCGGTCACTGGCGGGTCGCCTTTCTGCCATCCAGGGAAGTGGGTTTTGGCAAACTTCGGCCCCTGACCGCTGACGGCAGCATTGACCGTGACCACTATGCCGCGGTCGGTCTGCTCGAAGTTCAGCGACAGCGAGTCGCCCGTAATCAGTATGCCACGGCCGTTCTTGTCGGAGAGGTAAGCCGCGTCGATGCCGCTGTGGTTGCCTTCGAAGTAGAGGTCGTCCTTGTGTTTGGCCCAGAGGCCATAGCGGTTGGCTTGGTGACGGGCGGGGTAGCTGGCAAAGGGGCCGTAGCCCATCCACTGCACGCGGTCTATGGCGGGGTCGAGCAGATAGGCCAGTCCCAGCTC
Organism: Prevotella sp.; assembly: GCA_024690505.1. GTDB lineage: Bacteria > Bacteroidota > Bacteroidia > Bacteroidales > Bacteroidaceae > Prevotella. The sequence continues at coordinate 5,525 of JAILPA010000178.1, read as the reverse complement.
TGGGCGGAAGACGTCGGCGGTGTCGGGGGTCAGTGTGAAGGTCACTTCCGTCCCCACGGCTTCGCGGGCTCCCTGTGGCTTGAGGGGGCGGCGCTGAATGTCGGCTTTCACCTGACTGTTAGCAATGGGCAGCAGGTATCTCGGCAGCAGGCGCCCCTTCTGCGTCAGGCGTTCGCCCATGGTCGGCTTGCGGCCAGTGCGGATGGTCGTCTCCCTTACCATGGCGGCGGCGCTGTCCTGGCCCGCCCAGACTGGCTGGGGCTTGGCCAGCACAAACGACTGGTGGAGGAAGGTGTGGCCCTGGGCGTCGGTGAGGTCGAAGTGGAGAAGGGTGAGGGGAGGAGGGGGGCAGGATGATGTCGCAGCATTGGGGGCGGACAACAGGGGGGAGAGCGGCAGAGGGGTGGGGATGGACAGACGGTAGGGGGCTGTGGAGCGGGGCAGACAGTAGGGGGAGAAGGCCCCGCGGGCTATGGTGTCGCGGTTGCTGGTCAGCGCCCAGTGGAAGGTGACGTTGTCCTTCAGGTTCAGGAAGTCGTAGCGGTTGGCGATGGTCAGCTGGGCTGTGCTGCTATCGCAGCTAAGGGTGCTGACGAAGGCCTGGGCATAGTTGTGCTGCAGCTCGTAGTAGCTGGGCAGAGGCGTGCGGTTGGCATAGAGCAGTCCGTCGGTGCCTTTGTTGCCATACATCTGGAAACCGCTTGGCTGGCCACTTTGGGGGGAGGCATAGATCACCCGCTCTTCATAGCCGTATCGTGGGGCTTGTCCTACTGACGTGTCGACATCGGTGGGAAGGATGGGCATACCCTGATCCACCCACTCCCAGACGGAGCCTCCGGCAATGCCGGGTGTACGCTCGATGATCTCCCACTGTCGGTGGTGGTCTTCCAGGGAGATGCCGAGTGCGTGGCAATACTCCGTGAAGACGACGGGGCGGTCGGCACGTTGATAGAAATCGGCCATCTGCGATGTAGTGGGGTAGTGGGGGGCGTAGATGTCGGCCACCTGTGGGAATCTGTAGTTGAAGCGGCGGAAGTAGGAGCCCACCTGTGGGTAGCAGATGGGACGCGAGGTGTCGAGCTCGCGCTTCACATAGTCGCCCAGACGGATGCAGATGTCGGTGAGCGGGTTCTCGTTGCCCAGACTCCAGATGAGCACCGAGGGATGGTTCTTGTCGCGGCGGATGGTGGCCTGGGCCCTCTGCTGCAGAACGGGGTAGAACGTGGAGTCGGAGAGGTTCTTGTCGCCATAGCCAAAGGGCACCTCGTCGATGATGTAGAAGCCAAGTGAGTCGGCCAGCTCGTAGAAGCGTGGCTCGCGAGGGTAGTGCGACGTGCGGATATAGTTGACCGATGCCTCCTTCATCAGCCGCATGTCGCGCAGGATGCTGGTCTCGTCGATGACTTTCACCGTCGTGGGGTCAGTGGAGTGTGAGGTGACGCCCCGCAGCTTGATGGGCTGGCCGTTGAGCTTCAGGATGTTGCCGTCGATGGTAAGCTCGCGGAAGCCAAACCTGTGCTCGAAGGTCTGGAGTGGCTTCCCCTTCTGTGTCAGTGTGGTGTGGAGCGTATAGAGGCAGGGCGTCTCGGCAGTCCACAGACGAGGGGTCTGCAGCTTGGCACTTAGGATGTAGCGTGTGGTGCCTGCTGCCGTATGACTTCGGGACATGGCGGAGAACTCTGCACGCTCTGTCCTGCACGCCACGCTGGTGTTCTTGTCAGCATGTGCCACCTCCACCTCTACGGTTACTTCGCCGTTGTTCTTCGTGTGGATGGTGAGGTCAGTGAGGTGAGTCTTAGGCACGGCCATGAGGGTGACGTCGCGGAAGATGCCGCTTGGGGCCCAGTCGTCGTTGTAGTCGAAGTCGCTGCCGGGGAATATCGAGATGACGCGCAGGGCCAGTTCCTGCTCGCCCCATCCATTGCCCTTACCCTTGCGGGGGATGAGGAGGTCGGTGATGTCGAACAGGGCCGTGTTGTAGCCCGAGCGCCACGACCCTGCAGCCTTGCCGTTGACAAAGAGGTCGTAGCCATAGAGCACGCCGTCGAGCCGCAGTGCGATGCGCTGACCCGTCCACGACTCGGGCACGGTGAATGTGGTGCGGTAATAGCCCGTCAGGGGGCGGGCCTTGTCGTAGCTGGGCTCGCAGAATCCGTAGGCCTCCCAGCAACCGGGCACTGGGATATGCCCCCACGTGTCGTCGATGGCTGGCACGCCTGGCTCATCGGCTATCCCCTCCACGACTTTCAGTTGCCACTCGCCGTTCAGGCTCATCTTCATTTGCGGGTCTGTCACGGGCAGGATGCCGTTGAAGGCATCCTGCGGCTGTGACTGAGCGCCGACGACTGACATTACAAAGGCGACGACCGCCACCAGCGTCTTTCTTGTCATAGCTTCTTGTATCTGAGGTCAATCTTCCTGTATTTGTGGTCTTTGTTCCAATGCTCGAAGAGACCGAGTGGCTTTTCCAGAGGTTTGCCGCCCTGTTTGTAGACCGTGCCGCTGGGTGCGTTAGGGATTGAGGCTGCCTCGCGCAGGTATTCGTCGCAGTAGTTCAGACTCTGGAACTCGGGCCATTCGCTGATGATGATGTCCATGCCGACGGCATCGCAGGCCACTTCGTCCTGTGAGACGATGATGGAACAGGCCCAGTCGCCATTAAAAGGTTCCTTCATCCACTTCGGGTTGGGCGCCCCGTTCACGTCGCGCGAGCCATAGGTGCCGTCGATGAGGAGGAGCAGCGCCTTCTGCCCCATGTCTTTATGGCTGAGCCAGTCGACGAAGGTCTTGTACTGTGGCTTGCCGTTGCGCTTGTCCTGGCTCACGTTGTTGTGGGCGTTCTGTCGCCAGAGCAGGTTGATATCGGTGGCACCGTACCAGTTCTTTGTGGTCAGCGTCACGCCCGGTCCGCTGTGGGTTTTCAGCAGGGCCGTGTTGATGAGGTAGTCGGCATCGACGATGCACTTGGCTAAGCCCCGTGCCATCTTGCCGTTGTCCACGGAGTAGACAATCTGCTCGGGGTAGTACTCGCATTTCTCCCGTCCGTCGCCACCGATGTTGTCGACCATGCGTACCAGCGGGAACTCGCGGTGCACCTTGTCGAAGATGCTGTCGGTAATGGCACGGCTGGGCTCGCAGAGGACGATGTCCTGCTGTCGCACACCGCCGTCGTTCACTAAGGATCGCACTAGTGCCAGTGTGACAAAGGGCGACGAGTTCAGCTCGATGGTGTCGTGGTGAGTGATGGCATTGTTCAGGTTCAGCTTCACGGCAATGGTCTCACCCTTCTTGTAGCTGCGGTTGCCACGTCCGTGTTCACGGTTGAAGTGCTTGAAGAGCGCCTTCCATGCCTTCTTGGCCGTGGTCTCTCCTGTGAGCAGCATCACTGCCTCGGGAATCATCTGGCCGGCCTTCTGCTGGTCGTTCCAGCGGTCTTCCACCCAGAGCCCTGTCTTGCCGTCCCACCGGGCCACGCCAGGAGCGTGAACCCAGGCCACACGTCCCGGGTGAATGCCACGGCCTTCGCCGATGGGCTCGTTAGGTGCCACGAAGAGTCTGGGGCTCTGGGCGTTGAACTCGCCAAAGAACAATCGGTCGCGGTCAACTGCCTCGCTGAGCAGCTGAATGGTGGTCGAGGGTCCCAGGTCGGGGTTCTTCCATGCCCGCAACTGCCACACGAGTTTTCCGTCTTTGTCCACCTCGATGGCTTGCACTGGGGCGTTGGCCGTGTCCATAGGCTCCTTGTTCCATTCGTTGTACCAGTTGTTGATGAGGTGTCCGCCATTCTTCAGGCGCACGGCCTTCTGTGGCTGCGTCACGCCATAGGCGGTGGTGTTCAGTTGCCAGACGGTCTGCCCCTGGCGGTTGATTTCCTGCACCAGACCTTTGCGCCCCGTGATGAGCAGGTTGCCCGTCTTGGGCATCTCCTGCACGCTCCAGGGCAACATGCCTGTCCAGCGATCCACCTCCTTACCGTTGCTGGTGAACTCGTGGATGCAGCCCATGGCCATGTTCGCCACGAGCAGCGTCCCCCTGCTGGAGAGGCGTGCATTGCGGAATTGTCCGTGCACTGACCCCTTCTCGTTGGTGGGCAGCTCAAACTCGCGCACGATGCTACATTTGGGAATCTTCATCACCACCGCCTTGGCGGGCTTGCCGTTCTGTACGAACACCACGTGCGTGCGGCCTATGGGCTGCGCGGTGTGTATCTCCGTTCCCTGTGGTGCAGCATACTGCCACACGGTCTGCCCGTTGCCGTTCACCTCGGCCACGCCATACTGGTGTGCCACCAGGATGTGTCCGCCAGCCTCTCCCGCCACGTCTGTCGGCTTGCTGGCTTTCATCAGCACAGCATCACTTATCTCGCCGCGCTTCAGCAGGTCGTTGTAGGCCCACGCCACACGTCCCTCCTTCACGATGAACATGCGCCGCTGCTTGCTTTGTCCGGCATAGAAGAAATCGTGGCGTGCCAGACTGCTGTCCGTAGTCGTTGTACTGCTGACCACGGTTTGTGCTGCTGCCGGGACTCCGCCGATGCACACCGAGGCCGCCATCAGTCCCAGTGTCAGTAATAGTCTCCTTGTCATACGTTGTCTGTTTTGTTCCATTCTGTAACAGTTATTTGCCATTTCTGCTTTCAAGCATTTGAGAAGTTTGCTGCAAAAGTACAACTTTTTTCCCAAATCCATCATACCGTTCCCCGTCAATGTGCATACAAATTTTAGGCAATACCTCACGAGAAGCAAACAGCAAGGCTGCATCGCGAGCGATACAGCCTTGCTGGTAGGATAGTGCAGTCTTGACAGCCCCCTGGTTGTTAGTAGCCTGGGTTCTGCCATGCTTTCTTCTGCTCTGGCGTGAGGTTGCTGCCGTCAGCATTCTGCAGTGCATCGATGAATGCCTGTGGTATGGGGCGTAGCTCGTGTTTGCCTGCAGTGATGTTCTTTGCCTCGGGGTTGAAAGCCTTGGCACGCTTGATGAGCAGTCCGGCACGGCTCAGCTCCTCCCAGCGGTTCCACTCACCGATGCACTCGCGGGTACGCTCATTGAAGACGAAGTTCAGCATACGGTCGTAGTCGCTGGTGGCTCCGATGGCGGTCAGTATCTCTTCGTCCTCTTGTGGCAGCTGTGTGTAGTTGGCAATCTGCAGGTCTGAGGCGGCGGTGGTCTCGGGGATACCGGTTGAGAGATAGTAGGTGTTCTTGTGCAGGTGCGAAGCATAGTAGGCCTCGGTCATTGTCAGTGTCTGTCCGTCGCCGTTCTTGCAGTTCGAATTGTTGCCAGCAATGGCGTTGTCGGCCATGCCGCCGTCAGCCTTCAGGAATGCCATCGAGCCGTCGGTGTAGTAGCTGCGGTCTTCTCCGTTCTTCCACTGTGCGCGAGCCCTGAGCACGTTGATGGTGTTGATGGCGTCCTGGTATTTTGCCAATCTTACCTGGCACTCTGCCTTGACGAGATAAGTCTCTCCCGAGCGCGCCATGATGACGTCGCGGTGGGCGTCGCCCTTCTCTGCCGTGCGGCTGCCG
>JAILPA010000130.1 GCA_024690505.1 Prevotella sp. | reverse complement strand
GATGGGCCGGGGTTCCGTACCTCGGTCTATTGCGCCGGCTGCCGCCACCAGTGCCCTGGCTGCCACAACCCGCAGTCGTGGGACTTTGATGGCGGCCATCCTATGTCGACCGAAGACATCATGCGCGTGATCGAGGCTGACCCTTACACGCAGGGGGTCACCTTCAGCGGGGGCGACCCGATGTATCAGCCCGAGGGCTTTGCTGAACTGGCACGGGCCATACACCAGCGCACGAAGAAGGACATCTGGTGCTACACGGGCTTCACCTATGAGAAGCTGGTCAGCAATCCTCGCCAGCGGGCCCTTCTTCAGGAAATAGATGTCCTGGTGGACGGTCCCTTCCTGAAGGCGGAACGAGACGAGACGCTGCGTTTCCGCGGGTCTCGCAATCAGCGCATCATCGACGTTCAGGCATCGATGCAGCAGGGCCATGTCGTCACCTTGAACTACACGGTGGCGCTGTAATGGGCGGGTAACCAGATTATGGACGTTGCAAGGCGGGGGTGAATTCTGAATTTTCTTTACATGGGTTTTTTAATAAAAAGGGAAGGACAACTTTGAAAGTGGAAAAGTACCGCTTTTCGGGTCAAGAAGCTGTCCTTTTCCACCCTCAAAGCGGTGCTTTTCCAAAAGTCCTGTTGTGAGGCGCTTTTTGTAAATATGAATTTTGTTTACATTCTTCCGCCTCAATCAAGCCGTTGCGGTGTTTAGCCGACAGCCATAATAAGCCCTCAGATCACCACGGCGGTGCCGCTGGTGGCAACCATCAGCATCGAGTTGCTGCCGCCCACGGTCTCGTAGTCGATGTCGATGCCCACGATGGCGTTGGCGCCCAGTTCACTGGCACGCTGCTGCATCTCCTTGAGCGATGTTTCCTTAGCCTGCTGCAGCACTTTCTCGTAGTTGCCGCTGCGGCCGCCGAAGAAGTCGCGCAGTCCAGCCGTAAAGTCTTTCCACACGTTGGCGCCAATGATGGTCTCGCCAGTAACGATGCCCTTGTATTCAAGCACGGGCCGTCCCTCGATGGTAGGGGTTGTTGATAGAATCATAATTGCAAGTATTTTTATTGGTTATTGGTTCTTGCTTTTGCTGCGATGCACCTTGAAGCGGTCGAAGCCCTCGCCGTAGACGCCGATGACGGCACTCTGCGAGACGAAGGCCGAGGGGTCTATCTCGTTGATGATGCGGAACACCATGTCGCTCTGACGGCGCTTCACCAGCACGAACAGCATCTTCACCTCCTTGCCCGAATAGAAGCCGTGGGCATCGATGACGGTGCATCCACGGTGGGGCTCGCGGTTGATGCGCTGGCCTATCTCCTGATACTTGTCGCTGATGATGAAGAACTGCACGCTGCGCCGCATGGAGTTCACCACCTGGTCTATGCAGAAGGCCGTCACGTAGAGCACCACGTAGCCATAGATGACCTTCTCCCAGTCCTTCAGCACGAAATAGCTGCTGGAGATGATGACGACGTCGCAGATGAGTATGACGCGACCCAGCGACACATCGCGGTATTTGTTCACGATGGCGGCAATGATGTCTGTGCCGCCCGTAGAGCCGTTGTTGGCCAGTCCCAGCCCCACGCCGCAGCCGCAGAACACGGCTCCGATGATGGCTGCCATGAAGGGCTGGTCGCTTAGCAGATGGGCCTTGTATTGGGCCGTCACCACGCCGATGCCCACGGTGAGCACCGTCACGGCGAAGATGGTCTTCAAGCAGAAGCGCAGGCCCAGAATCCTCAGTGCAATGAGCAGCAGCACAGCGTTAATCACAAAATAGCTTATCTGCACCGGTATGCCTGTGGCCCAGAACAGGATGGAGGTAACACCAGCCACGCCGCCCGTGGTGATGTTGTTGGGCAGCAGGAAGATGCCCCACCCTATGCAGTAGCTCAGCATGGCGATGATGATCATGATGTAGTCGCGCAGTTCGCGTCCTACCGATGCTTTCGTTGGTCGTTGCATAAGAAATTGTTTATTACCGATGCAAAGGTACAAATAATTCGTTAATCTGCGCCCTTTTTTCCTGTTTTTTTATTTTCAGCGCATAGAAAGGGGAAGTCGGTTCAGGCGGATTACAAATTCAGCTGAACGGGGGAAATGAAAAGAAAAGCAAGCTTTCCTTTTGCATTTCTCTCGTTTTTTCGTAACTTTGCAGCCGACTTTTCGATACAACGAAAGCAGACATGAATAATGACAATACAGACCCCACCCCCTGCCCCTCCCCTTGAAGGGAGGGGAGTGCGGCAGGTTCAGCGATTCTCCTCTCCCTTCAAGGGGAGGGTAGTGCGGCAGGTTCAGCGATTCTCCTCTCCCTTCAAGGGGAGGGTAGTGCGGCAGGTTCAGCGATTCTCCTCTCCCTTCAAGGGGAGGGGCTAGGGGTAGGGTCTGTAAGCCAAAATGCTTTAACGATGAAGAAACTTTATATTGAGACCTACGGGTGCCAGATGAATGTGGCCGACAGCGAAGTGGTGGCCTCGGTGATGCAGATGGCGGGCTACGAGCTGTGCCAGAGTGCTGAGGAGGCCGATGCTGTGTTCCTGAACACCTGCTCTGTACGCGACAATGCTGAGCAGAAGATTTTCCGCCGCTTAGAGGCACTGAACAGCCTTAAGAAGCGCGGGGCACAGACATCTGCGCATGAGCACGGGTCACAGACGGCCGCTAAGGAGCAGGGGGCTCACCCCTCGTCCCTAATCATCGGTGTGCTGGGCTGCATGGCCGAGCGCGTGAAAGAGGACTTGCTGAACAAATATGGGGCCGACCTGGTGGCGGGGCCCGATGCTTACCTGTCATTGCCCGACCTGGTGGCACAGGCGGAGCTGGGCCACAAGGCCATCAACATTGAGCTGTCGCAGAGCGAGACCTATCGCGACGTGGTGCCTCAGCGCATGGCCCTGGGACATAAGATAGGAGGCTTCGTGAGCATCATGCGCGGATGCAACAACTTCTGCCACTACTGCATAGTGCCCTACACTCGCGGCAGGGAGCGCAGCCGCGACGTGGAGAGCATACTGAGAGAGGTGCGCGACCTGCGCGACCGTGGCTTCCGCGAGGTGACACTGCTGGGGCAGAACGTGAACTCGTATAGGGCTCACTCGGAAGTACCCGTAGCCTTCCCCGACCTACTGCGCCTCGTGGCACGCGAAGTGCCCACCATGCGCATACGCTTCACCACCAGCCACCCGAAGGACATGAGCGACGAGACGCTGCGCGTGATTGCCGAGGAGCCCAACGTGTGCCGCCATATCCACCTGCCTGTGCAGAGCGGCTCAGACAGGATACTGCAGCTGATGAACCGCAAGTACACCCGCGAGTGGTACCTGGACCGCGTGGCTGCCATACGCCGCATCGTTCCCGACTGCGGTCTGTCGACCGACATCTTTGTGGGCTACCACAGTGAGACGGAGGAGGACCACCAGCTGTCGCTCTCGCTGATGCGCGAGGTGGGCTACGACTCGGCATTCATGTTCAAATACAGCGAGCGTCCGGGCACCTATGCCTCGAAGCATCTGCCCGACGACGTGCCCGAAGAGGTGAAGCTGCGCCGGCTGAATGAGCTCATCTCCTTGCAGACGGAGATCTCTGCCCAGCAGAACAAGAAGGACGAGGGCCGCGAGTTTGACGTGCTGGTTGAGGGATTCTCGAAGCGCAGCCGCGAACAGCTCTGCGGGCGCACGGAGCAGAACAAGATGGTGGTGTTCGCCAAGAAAGGGCACCACATCGGCGAGACCGTGAGGGTGCGCATAGACGGCAGCACCAGCGCCACACTGCTGGGCGAGGCCTTGGTTTAGTACTTCACATGTCGTACCTTTTCCCCATCAAATGAACAGCGGAAGCAGACAGACCCTAACGACCCGTGTCATCAGCACCACCTTTGTCGTGGCGGCGCTGGCCGTCTTCAAGCCGTTCGGACTGGAGGCATGGCAATGGCAGGCGTACGCCCACATCTTCAACCTCTGGATCATAGGCATCGCGGTCTGTATGCTGACTGACCTCATCCTGAAGTATCTTGTTCGTATGCCGCGCTCCGACAACAAAGGGGTGAGCTACATCATCCGCCGCAACCTCTGGTTCCAGATTATCAACACGCCGCTCGTGGCGCTGAGCATCTGCCTTTACCGCCACTTCGTACTGAGCAACCGCATGGAGAGTAATCACTTCTCGCTGGTGAACTTCCTCGAGACGCTGGCCATCATCGCCTTCTGCTCCTTCGCCATAGGTCTGTACTGGCGGTTCAAGTTCCGCAGCCGCTTCCTGTCGGCAGAGCTGGAGGAGACCAGAATGCTGAACGAGAAACTGGTGAAGATGCAGGCTCGGCAAGCCGCCACGGCTCCGACGACACAAGGGGGACAGACGGAGCAGAACGAAAGCCCTGCGGAATCGGGCACAACCGTCAGCCAGTCGCCACTACGGACGGTGGAGCCTGTAGATGCCATCGTACTGAAGGGCACCACCAACGAATCGGTGTCGCTGCATATTGCCAACCTTTTATATATTGAGGCAGTGGGGAACTACGTGAAGGTGTGCCACCTGCACAACGGACAGGTACACACCGACATGCTGCGGGCCACATCGAAACAGATGGAAGACGACCTCAGACCCTACTCCATGATTGTGCGCTGCCACCGCGCCTTCCTCACCAACCTGGGGCAGGTGGAGCAAATAGTATCCAGGTCAGGGGCCATGCAGCTCATTATGAAGCACACGCACGACAGCCTGCCTGTATCGCGCAGCAACATGGCGCAGATAAAAAAGGCTGTTTCCAACGCCTTGTGAAGTAACAATTACCACCGCTTATTTGGTGGATTCGTTTTTTCTTCGTACCTTTGCAGCTGACTTTTCGATACAACGAAAGCAGACATGAACAATGACAATACAGACCCCACCCCCAGCCCCTCCCCTTGAAGGGAGGGGAGACTCGCTGAAGCCTGACGCACACCCCTCGCCTTGAAGGGAGGGGAGACTCGCTGAAGCCAGACGCACTCCCCTCCCTTCAAGGGCTGGGGCTGGGGTCTGAACTCTGATTTATATAGAAGCAAATTGTAACAACGCTCGAACGAGTACTTCACGAAGCAAACAAACGACAACAGCACATGCAAGAGACAAGACAAAACAAGATAGCCCGACTGCTGCAGAAGGAGCTGAGCATCATCTTCCAAGAGCAGACACGCGCCATGAAGGGCGTCATGGTGAGCGTGACACGCACACGCATCTCGCCCGACCTGAGCATCTGCACGGCCTACCTGAGCATCTTCCCCTCGGAACGGGGCGAAGAGCTGCTGGCAAACATTGAGCACAACAACCAGCAGATACGCTACAACCTGGGCCAGAGGGTGCGCCACCAGCTGCGCATCATTCCCGAACTGCGCTTCTTCATTGACGACTCGCTCGACTATATAGAGCATATAGACGAGCTGCTGAAGAAATGAAGAACGAAGAATCGAGATTCGAGACTCGTGAATGAAGAATTCGCTGCCGCCGCATGAACTTCCCGTTCTACATAGCTAAAAGGTATCTCTTCTCGAAGAAGTCTACCAACGTCATCAACCTCATCAGCGCCATCTCGGTGCTGGGGGTAGCGGTGGCGTCGATGGCCATGATTGTGGTGCTCAGTGTGTTCAACGGCTTCAGCGACAAGGTGGCCGAGCTGTTCACCAGCTTCGACCCACAACTGAAGATCACACCCGTAAAGGGAAAGACGGTGGCACAGGACAACGAGCGCCTGCAGCGCATCATGGCGCTGCCACAGGTGGAGGTGTACACACAGTGCCTGGAAGACCAGGCGCTGGCCGAATACCACGGCCGACAGGCAATGATAATCCTGAAAGGCGTGGAGAAAAGCTTTGAGCAGCTGACGCATATCGACGAGATACTGGAAGGGCCCGGGCACTTCGAGCTGCAAGCAACCGCCGACATGCACTACGCCATCCTGGGCCGACAGCTGGCTTCCGCTTCCTTCCTTGGCACCGACTATTACTTCAAGGACAAGCTCTACGTCTACGCTCCCGTGCGTGAAGGACAGTTCGACGTGGACGACTACGACCTGAACGACATGAAGGACAGCCTCTATTCGGCGGGCGTGGTGTTCAGCGTGCAACAGTCGAAGTACGACCGCAACTACGTCCTCACATCGTTGGCATTCGCCCAGCAGCTGTTTCACCAGACGGGGTGCATCTCGTCGCTCGAGTTGCGGCTGAAGCCCGGCAGCGACTTCGACGCGGTGAAGAAGGAGATACGCCAGATAGCAGGCGACCAGTTCTACGTGCGCGACCGCTTCGAGCAGCAGGAGGATACCTTCAGCATCATGGAGATAGAGAAACTCATAGCCTACGTCTTCCTCACGTTCATCCTTGTCGTGGCCTGCTTCAACATCATCAGCTCGCTGTCGATGCTCATCATCGACAAGCGCGACGACGTGGCAACACTGCGCAGCATGGGTGCCACCAACAAGCAGATTACCCAGATATTCCTGTTCGAGGGACGACTCATATCGGCCATCGGAGCCATCTTGGGAATCCTCTTCGGTCTGCTGCTCTGCTGGCTCCAGCAACAGTACGGGCTGGTGAGCATGGGAGCATCGGAAGGGTCGTTTGTCATCGACAGCTATCCCGTCAGCGTACATCCGCTTGACGTCGTCATAGTGTTCGTCACCGTGCTCATCGTCAGCTTCCTTGCTGCCTGGTACCCAGTACGCTATTTCTCCCGACGCCTGCTGAGTTAAAAGTTCCATATACCTTATATTCAAACCCAACAACACCGATGCTCGACATAGCCACAATCCGCCAGGATTTCCCCATCTTACAGCGCCAGGTCTACGGGCGCCCGCTGGTCTACCTCGACAATGCCGCCACCACCCAGAAACCGCTTTGCGTGCTCGATGCTATGCGCGAAGAGTACCTGAACGTCAACGCCAACGTGCACCGCGGCGTGCACTACCTCAGCCAGCAAGCCACCGACTTGCACGAGGCGGCACGCGAACGGGTGCGGGCCTTCATCAACGCCCGCAGCACCAACGAGATAGTGTTCACACGCGGCACTACCGAAGCCATCAACCTGGTGGCCAGCAGCTTCTGCGAGGCCTTCATGCACGAGGGCGACGAGGTGCTGGTGACCGACATGGAGCACCACTCGAACATCGTGCCCTGGCAGTTGCAGGCCCAACGGCGCGGCATCGTGGTGCGCCACCTGCCCATCACCGACCGGGGCGAGCTGCAGTGCTGCTCTGACGGTACGGCGAGTGGCGAAGGCGTTGCAGCGTACATCACGCCGCGGACACGCCTCATCAGCCTCTGCCACGTCAGCAACGTGCTGGGCACCGTGAACCCCGTGGCACAAATAGTGAAGACGGCCCACGAACACGGCATTCCCGTGATGATCGATGCGGCACAGAGCGCACCCCACATGGCACTCGACGTGCAGGCACTCGACTGCGACTTCCTCTGCTTCAGCGGACACAAGATGTACGGCCCCACAGGCATTGGCGTGCTCTATGGCAAGGAACAATGGCTCGACCGGCTCCCACCTTATCAGGGCGGCGGCGAGATGATTGACCGCGTGTCGTGGGAGAAGACGACATTCGAGCAGCTGCCGTTCAAGTTCGAGGCCGGCACGCCCGACTATGTGGCCACCCACGGACTGGCAACGGCCATCGACTACCTCTGCACCTTGGACATGGACGAGGTGAACGCCCACGAGCAGGAGCTGACCCGCTACTGCATGGCGCAGATGAAAACCATCGATGGAATCAGGCTTTTTGGCGAGGCCGAGGGTAAGGATGCCGTGGTATCGTTCCTGGTTGGCGACATTCATCACCTTGACATGGGCACCCTGCTCGACCGCTTAGGAATAGCTGTTCGCACGGGCCACCACTGCGCCCACCCGCTGATGGACCGCCTTGGCGTGACGGGCACCGTGCGCGCATCATTCGCCCTCTACAACACAAAGGACGAGGTGGATGCTCTGATAGCTGCCATCCGCCGCGTCAGCAAGATGTTCTGAAGAATGAAGAATGAGAAATGAGGACTGAGGAATAAACAAAATGCAGGATGAGTTCGTGTGCGGCGGTTTGCCCGCCGCATCATCGTTGAAATATGCTAGCAAGCCATTACTATAAAGGACTTATTGAGGCGGGCTGCGACGAGGCAGGCCGCGGGTGCCTGGCAGGTGCTGTCTATGCGGCGGCCGTCATACTGCCCGAGGACTACACGAACCCGCTTCTGAACGACTCGAAACAGCTCAGCGAGAAGCGGCGCTACGAGCTTCGCGCCATCGTTGAACACGATGCGCTGGCCTGGGCCGTGGGCATCGTAGAGCCCGATGAAATCGACCGAATTAACATTCTCAACGCCTCCATCCTGGCCATGCACCGCGCCCTTGACCAGCTGACGCTGCGCCCGCAGGCTGTCATCGTCGACGGCAACCGTTTCAAGCCTTACCAGGGTCTGCCATCAACCACCATCGTCAAGGGCGACGGCAAGTACCTGAGTATTGCTGCCGCCTCCATCCTGGCTAAGACCTACCGCGATGACTATATGCTTGGTCTTGCCAGCGAATATCCCATGTACGACTGGGCCCAGAACAAGGGCTACCCCACGATGAAACACCGCGAGGCCATTCGCCTGCACGGTGCTTCACCATATCATCGAAAGAGCTACAACCTGCTGGGCGATGGCCAGCTCAGCCTGCAGTTTGCCGATTAGTCCCGACCTTCTAAGCAGTCAAAGGGGCTTAGATATAGTCTGAGTTCCTGTTTGTTTCATCGGACTTTCTCGGGTTTTTGCATCGGACTTTCTCGGGTTTTTGCATCGGACTATCGCGGGTTTTTGCATCGGACTTTCTCGGACTTTTGCATCGGACTATCGCGGACTTAATCAGTCGTTCCAAGTAAGTCCGTTTAGCCCGTTGCAAAATAATAGTTGTATTGTCATTTTCCTTTACATTGATAATTCTACAAAAAGTGAAGGACTGCTTTGAGAGCCGAAAAGGACAGCTTTGAGGGCAAAAAAGCACCGCTTCTCGACCCTCAAAGCGGTGCTTTTCCAAAATCCTTATAATACGACACTTTTTACGGATTGGAATTTTCCTTACATTCAACTTATCCAATCAAGCTGTTGCAACTACGCTCGCCACTCCCCTCAAGGGAAGGGGTAGTGGTGGGGACTCAATCTTCTTAACTGGCTGGATATTACAGACCCCACCCGTCTCCCCTCCCATCCAAGGGGAGGGGAGACGGGTGGGGCATTGTAGTTCAGAGATTTTGGTCTTAGCGGACAGTAATAACTTTATTTCACCACTTTACGCCCGTCGATGATGTATACGCCGCGTCGCTGCACGGCAGTGCCAGCCTTCAGCTGCGAGCGTTTGGCGGTGCCCGTCTTCATGCCTTCAAGAGTGTAAATTTCCACGGTTTCATCGGCGTTTTCCACCGTATCTATACCTGAGGCGAAGTCTACCAGGTAGGTTCCTCCTGAGATGCGGTGTTCAGTATCGAGCTCACCCTCGGAGTAGAAATATATCCACACGAAGTACGTGCCGCCATTAATCAGTTCATCGAAGGTAAACTCAAGTTCCTTCTCCTGTCCTGGCTCTATGGTTGCGTCACAAATCTTCTGTTGTACCTGGCGCCCCATGTTGCTGCCGTCTTCAAGCAACTTATACAGTTTGGCGACGATTTTGTTGTTGAAGACGTCATCATTCACGTTCTTGGCGTTGATGGCGAGCTGCAAGGTGGGGCCTACGACGTAGCGCGAGACGGTCCGGTCGTAAGTGGCATTGCGACGTACAAGCTTCATCTCGAGCAAGTTCTTCGCCGGCAAAGCCACATTAACGTCGAAGGCAGCGAACGGCACTTCAACATTCTGAGCATCCTCGTAAACCAGCGCAAGGGTTTGCATCCCTGAAAATACCGGCAGGAATCCCATCTCAATATCCTTGATTTCACCGGCAGCCATGTCGACTGAGCGGCCGCCGTAGCGTGTAGCGTCACTGTAGAGATAGATCATTCCCGAGAATGGTGTCCCGATATTGTGCACCCGAGCCGTTACCTTCGTCAGCTTGCCCAGTTCGAGCTGTTGGTCTTCTAAGCTCAGTGTGCCTTCCAGTTTTGGCGTGGAGGACTGCAGAATGAGCGTGTCGCCTCTCAGAGTGGCGTAGACAGCACGGCGTTCTGCGCCAATATCGGTGAGCCAATCCAAGTTTTCGTTGCTTTCGCGGCTCAGGCTCATAATGGTATAATCACCGTCTGGCCATCCGCTACCGAAGCTCAAGGAGTATTTCAACGCCGTGAAACCATAATTTCGCGGCAACTCGTAGGGCTGTTTGGTTCTCACATAAACCATTTCTCCCTTAGCATTGAATACGCCCACAGCCAGGTCGAAGGTGGCAGTTGTTGCTGCTCGGTTGAAAGTATTAACTACTAACGAGATATCAGAGAAGTTGCTGTTTGCCGACGTTCTTGTCAGCGTGTCGGCACCAATAATGGCCATTCCATCGGTAGTGAGCCGTTTCGGTGGCGTTGGCATGGCGCCGTGCGTATTCGGCAGTATGCTGATGACGGCCTCCTGGTTGATGGTATAACCCTCATTGCTGAGGTAATGTTCGCGCTCGGTGCTGGCATAGGGGTCCATTACCGACAGGAGGAAGTAGCCATTGTAGTTTCCCCACCCCCAGTTCACGTGATAATAGCCGTTTCTATCGTATCCATCGATGACGAATGCATGGCCCGAGTCGTTCCCTTTACGGTCGCGCGTGCCTCGGTAGATGACAGGTCGGCCGGCAGCCAACTCGTCATAGACAAGGCGATTCCATTCTTCGGTGTTAAAATTCTTTCGCCTGATAATTTGAATGGAGGGGTCGTAGTCGAAATAGGTGGTAAGGCTGAAAAGTAGCGAACCCGTACTCGCCGAGCTTGACACGCTGCTGTAATCCATATTCACGGATGCGCCGCAGAGCTTCATCAGCTGTGCCACCGCCTGAATCTGCTGTGGCGTGGCATCGTTGCCGTCGTACGACGGTAGTATGTTGGCCCAGTCGATGGGTGTGATGTCGATTCCTGCCACAGGAATATGCGAGTCGTTTGTCGTGGTGTATTCAGGAATTCTTTCCACTGTCTGCGCAGGATATTTGTGGTAGTACATCACCTGCGCCATGGCCGTGGCCACGCATCCGGTGAGACAGGTGGTACCCGTCAGGGGGTCGGTGGGGCACAGGTCGTTGAAAGGCTCGTGCTGTGCCCATACTGTAGAAATCATCGGTTTCACCGGTGTTTTCTCTGGGGTAGCGACTTGTGCTGCCGCTGTTTCCTGTTGTATGCCCAGGAGGTCGAGCTGACGTATCTGCTCGGCATAGTCGTCGAGCCAGTGGCGCATGTTGTCGGGTATCCTACTGTAGTCGAAGGTGCCACTGTCGGTATATCCCAGGATAGGCATGGTGCGGTCGTCGGCACTAACGATGACATATCCCTGGCTCTCGCCGCAGTTGAAAACATAGTAGGCATTGGTGCGCAGGGCCTGCTCCGTCTGAACAGCTGTTGCCCTGGGAGCCAGTCGCAGGTTTGCCCTGTGGCCCGGCAATCGGTGCTCGTTGAGGAACTGACGGGCGTACTGCATGGCCTCCTCCTGTGTCACGACGCCAGCCATGAGTGTCGTTGCCATGAAGGCGAACGCCCATAGTAAAGTGAATCTCTTTCTCATAATTATATTCGTCTACTCTTCTTTTGTAAGCCTGTCGTAAAGTATGCGCATTCCCTCAGATGCTCCTTTCTGTATCTGCTCCACGTTGCGCCCAGCACTGACGGGGCTGGGGTCGATGAGGTAGACGGGCACTCCCGGACGTACGTAGTGAATCAGTCCGGCAGCGGGATAGACCACCAGTGAAGTGCCAATGATGATGAGTATGTCAGCCTGCTGCACCAGGTCGGCTGCTACGCTGATATTTGGCACGGCCTCGCCAAAGAAGACGATGTAGGGTCGCAACAGCGAGCCGTCGCCGGCACGGGTGCCTGGTTCTATCTGGCAGTCGTCGGGGGTGAGCTGGCGTATGTAGCGCGGGTCGTCGACATCGCGGCTCGAACAGACCTTCATCAGTTCGCCGTGAAGGTGGACCACGTGCGACGAGCCTGCCTGCTCGTGCAGATTATCCACGTTCTGCGTCACCACCGTCACGTCGAAATGTTTCTCGAGCTCGGCCACCAGACGGTGACCTTCGTTGGGCTTCACGCCCCAGCACTTGCGGCGCAGCATATTGTAGAAGTTTGTCACCAGCTCGGGGTCGGCTTCCCATCCCTCGTGGGTGGCCACCTTCGCAACGGGGTATTCCTCCCAAAGGCCATCGGCATCGCGGAAGGTCTTCAGTCCGCTCTCGACCGACATGCCTGCTCCTGTGAGCACTACGATTCTCTTTTTCATAACGCTTCTGTTTTATGTTTGATCGTTTTTCCTCTCTTTTTGCAAAACTTTCCTTTGACGGGCTCAAAGCTGTCCTTCTCGGGTAGAGAAGCTGTCCTTTGACGGGCTCAAAGTTGTCCTTCTCGGGTAGAGAAGCTGTCCTTCTCGTGAAACGAAGCGCCGCTTCATTTTCGCTGGTCGAGCAGGTCACGTATCTTTTGCCAGTCGACCGACTTCACCTTACTGCTCAGATGCCGCGCTTCGGGCTGGGTTTCCACTATCTCGATTGTCTGCCGGTCTATGTCCAAAAGCAGCAGGTGGTCATCGATGAGCAGAGCTGCCTTGCCGCCATATTCCCTCACCTGAACGGTATCGGTGGCATAGGCCCCCTTCCCGCCGTCCTTCTCGATACTGCCATCCGCCATCACTGTGTATTCCACACGGTCTATCACACCGCCATACAGCGTGTCACAACTCTCTATGCTGACCACTGCACCCTTCTTGTCGGAAGGGGCATCAGCACTGTCGGAGCACGAACGCATGACGAAAACCATGACAAGGACAAAACACACGAAGAGAACAGCTAAAAACGTGATGCAACCTTTGCGAGTACCAGAGTTCATACCCGCCAGACTGGCCAACAGGAAGAGAAGCATGAACACGGCAGCAACGGCGGCACATATCACCACAGTCCACCAGTTCAGCAGGGCGCACACGACAACGGCAGCAACGGCTCCGGCAAAAACAGCCAGACCTTTAACCTCCCACTTCTCGTAGACCAGATAGCCAAGCAAGCCAACAAGGAGAATACACAAAATGATACTTCCACCCATATAGCTAAACCGCATATTTGCTGGCAAAGTTACGAAAAAAATCCGAAAAGCCGTGCTCCGATTGCAAAAAAATATTATTTTTACCGCCGTCTGTACGCTGTGTCAGAAATAATTGCTAATTTTGCACGATTTTCACAAGCATATACATTATTTATTTATAGAGAAAACAAGATGGATAAACTAAGCTATGCCCTTGGACTGGGCATCGGACAACAACTGGCACAAATGGGTGCCGGCAAGGATTTGAAAATCGACGACTTCGCACAGTCAATACGCGACGTGCTGGAAGGCCGAGAGCTGAAGGTGTCGCACCGCGAGGCCCAGCAGATCGTGAGCGACTACTTCCAGAAGCAGGAGCAGCGCATGAATGCCGAGCGTGCCGAGAAGGGCAAGGCTGCCCGCGAGGCCGGCGAGAAGTATCTGGCCGAGAACGCCAAGCGCGAGGGCGTCATCACCACAAAGAGCGGACTGCAGTATCAGGTGCTGCGACAGGGCAACGGCCGCAAGCCCAGCGCCCACGACCAGGTGAAGTGCCACTATGAGGGATTCCTCATCGACGGCACCGTCTTCGACAGCAGCGTGCAGCGCGGCGAGCCAGCAGTGTTCGGACTGCAGCAGGTCATCGCTGGATGGACCGAGGGACTGCAACTCATGCAGGAGGGCGGAAAATACCGCTTCTTCATACCCTACAAGCTGGCCTACGGAGAAGGCGGAGCCGGTCAGCTCATTCCTCCCTTCGCAGCACTTATATTCGACGTAGAACTTATTGAAATCGTATAACAACAAACATGAAACAGTATTCATTCCTGGCCGCAATGGCCATCGCCGCAATGGTAGCAACATCGTGCGGCAACAACGAGAAAGCAGAAGAAGTAAAGGCCGTGCCCTTGAGCGAGAAGACCACCATCAGCAACCGCCTCGACAGCGTGAGCTATGCACTCGGCGTCAGCATGGGCGAAAACATGAACATGCAGGTGCAGATGGGACGTCTGCCCGTCGACTCGGCTTTCGTCGACGACTTCATCAAGGGCGTCAGCGAGGGCATGAACGCATCGGCCGACAAGAAACGCGAAGCCTACGTCTACGGTCTGCAGATCGGACAGTACCTGACCCAGCAGAAAGAAGGCTTTGAGAACGAAATTGCCCAGTTCGACTCGACCATCGTTGCCAATCCCGAGAAGATGCTGACCGGCTTCGTCAACGGCTTTAAGAAGAAAGACCAGGCCATGACGGCCGAGGATGCAGGAACATTCCTGAACAATCTCTTCAAGACGCTGCAGGAGAAGTCATCGGCTGGTGTGATTGAAGAGGGCAAGGCATTCCTCGCTGCCAAAGAGAAGGAAGACGGCATACAGAAGACGCAGAGCGGACTGCTCTACAAGGTCGTGAAGCAGGGCAACGGCGCACGCGCCAAGGAGTCCGACAAAGTGAAGGTGCACTACGAGGGCCGACTCATCGACGGCACCGTCTTCGACTCGTCGCTAGAGCGTGGCGAACCCGTGGTATTCTCGCCCAACGGCGTCATCCCCGGATTCAAAGAGGCTCTGCTGCTCATGCCCGTCGGTTCAGAATGGGAGGTCTACATCCCACAGAACCTAGCCTACGGCGAGCGCGACATGGGACAGATCAAGCCCTACTCAACGCTCATCTTCAAGATTCAGCTGCTTGGCATCGAGAAATAATCAACGGCAACAACAATCCATAATCACTGCATGAAGATGAAACGACTCTCACTGATGATGGCTGCAACGGCAATGGCCACTGCCGCCATGTTTACCGCCTGCAACACCGGCAACCCCAAAGCCACATTCAAAAACGAACTCGACACACTGGGCTACAGCCACGGCGTCAAGTTCGGAAGACAGATAGCATCGCAGATACAGATGGGGCAGCTGCCCGTCGACTCAGCCTACATGGCCGACTTCGTACGCGGTATACGCGAAGGCTACACCACAGCCGACGACAAGAAAAAGACTGCCTACAACTTAGGACTGCTCATCGGACAGAACCTGAATGGCAGCGTGGACGTGCTGGACGAACAGATCGCCATCGTCGACTCCACAAAGAGCGTGCCACGCAACAATGTGCTCGCCGGATTCCTGGCAGCACTCACAAACAAACGGATGCAGCTCACTGCCTATCAGGCCGACTCGGCCTACAACAGCTTTAGCATGAAGCTACGCGCCCAGGAAATGGAGGCTGTCTACGGAGCAAACCGTGCAGAAGGCGAGGAGTTCATTGCAAAGATGGCCGCACAGGAAGGTGTGCAGAAAACCGTGAACGGCGTCTACTATAAGGTCATCAAGCAGGGCAACGGCCCAACAGCCGGCATGAACGACCGAGTGAAGCTGGACTATGAAGGATGGCTGGCCGACGGCACCGTCTTCGACTCGTCTATCAAACGCAACGAACCGGCCGTGTTTAGCGTGGGCAGTCTCGTCCCCGGCTTCTCCGAGGCACTGAAACTGATGCCTATGGGCTCGGAGTGGGAAATCTACATCCCTCAGGAGCTGGCCTACGGCTCGCAGAAGGCAGGGCAGATCATGCCCTACTCGGCACTGGCATTCAAAATCAAGACCTACGAAATAGTGAAGGAGTAATGTCACTGATGATGAAAAAGACCGTTTCCATCGTGGTGTTGGCCCTGCTGGCCAGCGCCACACTCATGCCCGCACAGGCCGGCAAGAAGAAAAAGAACCGCACGGACAAACCCGTCATCGAAGCAGTGGTGCTCAACAACGGCAGCGACTCACTGAGCTATGCCGCTGGCATGTCCATCACCAACGGACTGGTATCGTACCTGCAGAGCCAACTACAGGTCGACACGGCATATATGGCCGATTTCATCGAGGGATTCCGCCAGGTTACCAATGCCGACGACGACCCACGTCTCACTGCCCATATTGCCGGCTTGCAGATTGGAAGCCAGATTAAGCGCGACATGCTGAAGCGGATGCAGGAAGAGTTCGACGGCACTACAGATAGCATCGTCAGCAATCTGGTTTTCCGCGGTTTCATCGATGCCCTGAAGGCCGACACCACCGTGATGCTCATGCCGAGGGCAGAAGCCTTGTTCACTGCCAAGCAGAAGTCGAACACAGAGGCCAAGACTGCCAAGCTGTCCGAAGAAGGGCGCCGCTTCCTGGCCGAGAACGCCAAGAAGCCCGGTGTCACCGTCACAAGCAGCGGCCTGCAGTACATCGTGCTGCAGAAGGGTACAGGTGCCGTGCCTAAGTCCACCGACAAGGTGAGCGTGCACTACGAGGGACGACTCATCGATGGCACCGTGTTCGATGCTTCAGCAAAACACGGCAACCAGCCCGCCGTCTTCCCCGTCAACGGCGTCATTCGTGGATGGACCGAGGCACTCACGCTTATGCCCGTCGGCTCGAAGTGGAGACTCTTCATACCCTACGAACTGGCTTACGGTGAACGCGGGGCAGGACAAATCCCCCCTTACGCCACACTCATCTTCGACGTCGAGCTTGTCGGCATACAGGATAAGTGACCCCATCCCTTCCCCACATGACAGGGGAGAAGTCATCAAGTACACAAAAAGCGCGTGTTTTCCAAAAAAACATGCGCTTTTTGTTGCCCGTTCCAATTATTTTGCGTACTTTTGCTATCAGAATGAAACCTAAACACACCTAACGCATGGAAAAGATTGACAAACTTGACAAGAAAATCCTGAACATCCTGTCGAAGAATGCCCGCATACCCTTCAAGGACGTGGCTGCGGAATGTAATGTATCACGTGCTGCCATACACCAGCGCGTGCAACGGCTCATCGACTCAGGCGTCATCACTGGCAGCGGATTCGACATCGACCCGAGTTCGCTAGGCTATAAAACCTGCACCTACGTGGGAATCACGCTGGAGCGCGGCAGCATGTACAGAGACGTGGTGAAGCGCCTGATGCTCGTGCCCGAGGTGGTAGAGTGCCACTTCACCACCGGCCCCTACACCATGCTGGTGAAGCTCTATGTACGCGACAACGAACAACTGATGACACTACTCAACGGACAACTGCAGGAAATCCCAGGCGTAGTGGCTACAGAGACGCTCATCTCCCTGGAGCAGAACATACGCCGCGAAATCCCCGTTCATTTTGAAGAAACAGAAGAAGCATGAAACGCTACTCGCTTAGCCAACAACTCGACCACTACTACGACGCATTCCCCCAGCAGGAACGCCCCGTCATCGGCATCACGGCCAACTATGGCGACCAGACGGCCAAACTGGCCGACGGATACTACAAACAGGTGATACGGGCTGGGGGAACGCCGCTCATCCTCCCGCCTGAAAGTAGCCCCGAAGTGCTCAGTGCCACCCTCGACCGCATCGATGCCCTGCTCCTCACGGGTGGGGCCGACATCAACCCGCTCTTCCAGGGCGAGCAGCCACTGCCACAATTGGGAGGCATCAACGCCGAGCGCGACCTGCCCGAACTGCTCATCACCCGCCTGGCTTATAACCGGCAACTGCCCATCCTCGGCATTTGCCGCGGCATCCAGACCATGGCCATGGCACTGGGCGGAAAGGTGACGCAGGACATTGGGAACAGGCCGGCAAAGCCAACCGATGAAAACGGCACTTTTTGCACCGCGCCCATCAAGCACTCACAGGAGGCCGACCGCCATGTAGCTACCCATACGGTCTGCCTGAAACACGGCTCCACCTTATATAATATATACAAGGATATTGTCTCCGAAGATAACATAGACAAGGATATTAACTCCGAATCCGAGGCCCCAAGGCCAACGTCCGTCGCACTACTGCCCGTCAACTCGTTCCACCATCAGGCGGTGGCCGAGCCTGGCCCCCATTTCTGCGTGACGGCCACCGCCCCCGACGGCATCATTGAAGCCATCGAGAGCACGGAGTTCAAACCCATGTTGGGCGTGCAGTGGCATCCCGAGTGCATGGGCGACGACGGACTGCCGTTGTTCCAGTGGCTCGTTGGCGAGGCACGCCTCTACCGCAAGGTGCAGCGTTTGCACGACAGCCTACTGACGCTCGACACCCACTGCGACACCCCCATGTTCTTCCCCCAGAACATCAACTTCACCACCCGCGACAGCCGCATCCTCGTTGACCTTCCCAAGATGACGGAAGGACGGCTCGATGCCACCATCATGGTGGCCTACATCCCCCAGCCCATGCAGGAGTCGGCATTCGTCTATGCCAACAGCATCTTCGATCGCATCGAGGCCATCGCCGACGGCGAGGAGTGTCTTGCCCTTGCCAGAACACCCGATGAAATCGTAAAAAACAAGGCCACCGGCCGCAAGAGCATCGTCTTAGGCATCGAGAACGGCAAGGCCTTGGAGGGCTACATCGGCCATGTAGGCCACTTCGCGAAGCGCGGCGTGGTCTACATCACGTTGTGCCACAATGGCGACAACGATGTCTGCGACTCCGCAAAAGGCAGTCAGACACACGGCGGCGTGAGCCCCTTCGGCCGCGAGGTGATAGCCGAGATGAACCGGTGGGGACTGATGGTAGACCTTAGCCATGCCCACGAGCGCAGCTTCTACGATGCCCTCGACCTCTCGTCGACGCCCATTGTGTGCAGCCACTCCTCTTGTCGCGCTCTCTGCGACCATCCCCGCAATCTCACCGACGACCAGATGCGAGCCCTTGCCGCCAAGGGTGGCGTCTGCCAGATAACCCTCTACCCCGGCTTCCTCCGCACCGAGGGTCAGGCCACCATCCTCGATGCCATGGAGCACTTAGACCATGCCATTCGCATCATGGGCATCGAGCACGTGGGCCTGGGCACCGACTTCGACGGCGATGGCGGCGTCTGCGGACTGGCCGACGCCTCCGAGATGACCCTTTTCACCCGCCAGCTGTTACTGCGCCGCTACACCAAGTCCGACATTGAGGCCATCTGGGGCGGTAACTTCCTCCGTGTGATGGCCCTGTGCCAGCAAAGTCGGACGGCGAAATAACTATTCAGGCACAGAGCCGAACCATGAAACAACCCCATAAGCTTATTGATATTACCGATGAAATCGCACCTTTTAGTTCTAACGATGGCTCTTCTGACCGCTTGTGGCGGCTCGCAGAAGGGCAGTGCCGATACAGCAGCCGTTGATGCTGGCCCCAATGCCAATCCGCAGGCAGCCCCTCAGCCAGTAGGCCCTGAATTCATGGCCGACTCTGCCTTTGCCTTCTGCCAACGGCAGTGCGACTTCGGTCCGCGCACCATGAACAGCGATGCCCACGAGCACTGTGCCCAGTGGATAGCGGGTAAGTTCCAGGCGTATGGGCTCGCTGTCACCAAGCAACAGGCCACCCTTACCGGCTTCGACGGCACGCCCCTTCATGCCACCAATATCATTGCCAGCTACCGCCCCGAGCAGCCCGACCGTATCCTTGTCTGTGCCCATTGGGACAGCCGTCCGTGGGCCGACAACG
Source organism: Prevotella sp. (assembly GCA_024690505.1). Lineage (GTDB taxonomy): Bacteria > Bacteroidota > Bacteroidia > Bacteroidales > Bacteroidaceae > Prevotella. The sequence continues at coordinate 48,263 of JAILPA010000130.1, read as the reverse complement.
ACCCCGACGAGTCCAACCATCAGAAACCCGTCCTGGCGGCCAACGACGGTGCCAGCGGTGTAGCCGTCATGCTGGAGCTGGCCCGTCTGGTCAGTTCCTCGGCGCAGTCCGCCAAGAACTCAGCGCCAAACTATGGCATCGACTTCATCTGTTTCGATGCCGAGGACTGGGGCACCCATGCCGACGGCGATTCGTGGGCCCTGGGCTCTCACTATTGGGCCAGCCATCCCCACCAGCCTGGCTACAAGGCCCGTTTCGGCATCCTGCTCGACATGGTAGGCGGTCAAAATGCGCGATTCTATCGAGAAGGTCATTCCCAGCTCTACGCCAGTCAGACGGTGAACACCGTGTGGCGTGCTGCCGAGACGGTAGGCTTCAGCACCTTCTTCCCCAAGCAGGACGGCGGCTTCATCACCGATGACCACATCCCCGTGAACGAGCTGGCAGGCATCCCCTGTATCGACATTGTCCCCTTCTATCCCAACTGCGAGGAGAGCAACTTTGGCCCCACGTGGCACACCGTGAAGGACGATATGTCGCATATTGCCCCCGGCACCCTGAAGGCGGTGGGTCAGACACTGGTTCAAGTGCTGTGGGAAATGTCCGATGGAATCGAGTGAATTGTTCGATATCTGTCTGCAGTTGGCGCAAGGCGAGCCTTCTATTTCTGCCACGCGCCGCATTCACGAGCTGCTGACGCTGACGGCCGCTGAAGGTTGTCGTCAGCAGGGCGGCACTTTCGGCAATCTCTTCGCCCAGATTGACTGGCTGTGCCAACGTCTTGGCATCAAGGCGTCCGATGTTCAGGCCATCCACACCGCTCGCCGCCACTCCAACCGCTTCGAGGCGCTCACAAAGAGCGACTTCCTCTACGACCTCCGGGCCGTGGCGCTCCTCATCTCCGCCGTCTTCCGTGCCACCGTGCCAGGTCCCTTGCTCCGTGCGCTGCCTGCTCGAGGTTGCGAGCAGCCCCAAGGTCTCAGCATCGACCGACGCTATGTGCGCTGCATCGTACGCTCCGTTTCTCCCGATTTCATCGAGGCTGACACCGATCGTGGCCCCATCCGCGTGAATTACCTCTGCACCGACCAAGGGCGCGATTTTGCCTATTTGCAAAAGCTCGTACGGCCCGACATGCAGCTGAACCTGCTCGACTGCCACGAAGACACCGACAGCGATGCAGTTATCCCCGTACTCACACCCCTGACGGTGGTCGTCGAGCCCGACTTTCTCGTCGACATCTCGTCACTGGCCGCCTGCTTCACCCCCTACGGCCATCACCCCTTACTCTACACGCTGAGCCGTCTGAAGCCCCGCCTCACAACCCAGTCCATGCTCTTAGGCGATTTTGCCGGCGTGGCGCTCGATGCCCTCGTAAGCCACCCCGATGCCACCTTTGCCGACATGCTCACCCGTGCATTCCGTCAGGAGCCCCTCCGCTACTGTGCCTGTGCCGGTTTCCTGCCCGATGCCTTCAAGCGCCAGGCCCAGCAGCAGATTGAGAACATTCGACAGACGGTGACCACCCTCGCCTTCAGCCCCGTCACGTCCGCTTCTGCCGACGGCACTGCGTCCTTGTCGTCCAGCGGCCACTCTTCCCACCTGCCGCTTCTCGAGCCCTCGTTCGTGTGCGAGCGACTGGGACTTCAGGGGCGCGTCGACCTGATGACCTCCGACATGCACCTGCTGGTGGAGCAGAAATCGGGCAAGAACATGAAGATTGAACGCCAGAGCCACGACAGCCACGGTCTGCAGCTGGAGAGCCACTACGTGCAGCTGCTACTCTACTACGGCGTGCTGCGCTACAACTTCGGACTGACCGAGCGCCAGGTCGACATGCGCCTGCTCTATTCGCGCTATCCTGCCGCACAGGGACTGCTGACGGTGAACTACTACCGCACGCTGCTGCGTGAGGCCATCCGCCTGCGAAACCAGATTGTGGCCACCGAACTGCTCATGGCCCGCGATGGAATCGGCCGTTTTCTGCCTCTCCTCACCACCGACATTATATATAAAGGTATCACGCGCGACGGTTTCTTCCACCGCTACATTGAGCCCGGCACTGCTCAGATTGCCACGCGCCTGCAGCAGCTCAGCCCCCTTGAGCGCACCTACCTGGAGCGCATGATGACCTTCGTCTATCGCGAACAGGCGTGCCAGAAGCTGGGCAGCAGCGAGACACGCCTGCACCACAGCGGCGGCTGCACGGCCGACCTGTGGCAGATGCCGTTGGCGGAAAAGATTGAGACAGGCAACATCATCCACGCCCTGACCCTCCTCAGTCAGGAGCGCTCCACGCCCCACGGCGGCTACGACCTGCTGACGCTGGGCATCGGTCAGACACCACCATCTTTGAACGCAGACGACGACCAGCAGCCCCCCTCGGCACCAAACTTCCGGGCGGGCGACATGGTATACCTCTACGCCTATCGCGACGAGCCCGACGTGCGCCAAAGCATCCTCTATAAGGGCACACTTGAGGCCATAGAGCCCACTCGCGTCGTTGTGCGCCTGACCAATGGTCAGCAAAACCCACAGGTGTTTGCTCCCGACGACGGCCGCCTTTGGGCTCTGGAACACGGCGGCAGCGACGTGGGCACCGCAGCCAGCCTGCGGAGCCTGTGGCAATGGGCCGGCGCCAATGCCTCACGACGATGTCTGCTTCTGGGACAGCGCCCCCCCGAAGCCCACCCCACACTGACGCTGAGCCGCAGCTACCACCCCGACTACGACGACGTGCTGCTGCGCATACGCCAGTCGCTCGACTACTTTCTGCTGGTGGGACCGCCGGGCACGGGCAAAACATCGATGGCCATGCGCTTCATCGTCGAAGAGACGCTGCACCAGATAGATGGGGGCTCCGTGCTGCTCTGTGCCTACACCAACCGTGCCGTCGATGAAATCAGCGATATGCTGGTCGATGCCGGTCTTCCGTTCCTGCGACTGGGCAATGCTGCAGCCTGCGACGTGCGCTTCCGCAGCTACCTGCTCGACGAGGCAGCGAAAGGCAAAGACCGTCAGGGAGTCACCGACCTCATCGTCCAGGCACCCATTGTGGTGGCGACCACCTCCATGCTCCTTCAGCGCGACGACCTGTTCCTGTTGAAACAGTTCTGCCTGTGCATCGTCGACGAGGCATCTCAGATACTCGAGCCACAGCTCATGGGACTTCTCAGCCGCGATGAAATCGGGCCTTTCGTGCTCATCGGCGACCACAAGCAGCTGCCCGCCGTGGTGCAGCAGGGCGCTGACGAGGCTGCCGTCAGCGAGCAGTGCCTGCGCGACATCGGTCTCGACGATACGCGCCAGTCGCTCTTCCAGCGTCTGCTGCGGTGGGAACGCCACGAGGGGCGCACGCAGTTCGTAGGCACACTTCATCGCCAAGGCCGTATGCATCCGCTGGTGGCCCAGTTCCCGTGCGGCCATTTCTATGCCCTGGAACAAATCAGCGCCGCCAACCGTCCACACCAGATGGAGACGGCCGAGCCGGGATACACGCTGCCGCCTGCCGACCAGCTGGATGCAGAACTGAAGACGCACCGCGTGCTCTTCCTGCCTGTTCCTGCGGAGTCCCGCCCTAAAAAAATCGATAAAATCGGAGAGAACAAAGCTGTTGCCCCCGCAGTCAACCCACTTGTGGCCGAGGCAATGCTCGTGGGCGACCTGTTGCAGCGCATCTATCGCTTCACCGCCGACAAGGGGTTTGACCCCGCACGCACCGTGGGAGTCATTGTTCCTTATCGCAGCCAGATATCGCTGATAAGGCAGGCCATCGAAAAAACTGGGATTGACGCTCTGAGGCAGATCTCCATCGACACGGTGGAGCGCTATCAAGGTTCACAGCGCGACGTCATCATCTATTCCTTCGCCGTGAGCCACTATTTCCAACTCGACTTCCTCACGGCCAGCACATTTGCTGATGAAGATGGCAGCACCATCGACCGCAAGCTGAACGTGGCACTGACCCGCGCACGCCGACAACTCATCATGGTGGGCAACACACGCGTGCTCAGCCGCAACCCCATCTTCCGACAGCTCATCAGCCAGTACCAGGTTCAGTGGTGACTGCAATACTTGCGCCCCAAGTACTATGATTGCTAAACAACAATGTCCTGCCCGTCTCCACTCACCTTGAAAGGGAAGGGAGACGGGCGGGACATCCTCGCTCACTTGAGGGAGGGGAGACAAGATAAGGACTTAGTTACTGAATTTACTTACAACAGAACGAGTTTAGAAAGTAAATTGTTTTTGGCGGAAAGCAATGTAAACTTTTTTAACCAACAGAAGAGCACCTCAACATGAAGGAAGAGTAACTTTGCCATGAACAAAGCACCGCTTTGACGGGTGAAAAGCGGTGCTTTATGGAGCTCAAAGCGGTGCTTTTCGATTCGCAAAGCACCGCTTTACAAAACAAGTAGGGTAATCACAACTTCTGTAATGGCCTACATTGACTGCAGGAAAGCACTGATTTCATCGATGTTTTCGACCACATGAATGTGCTTACGCCAAGGCATTCGCATCATGCCACGCGCCTCCAAGTCGTCAAGAAGGGAAATAAGACGGTTCCAGAAGCCAAACATGTTAAATAAAATGACAGGTTTCTGATGGTAACCAATGGTAGTACCAGCAGCCACAGTGAACACCTCGTCGAGCGTGCCGATACCACCGGGGAGGGCAATGAACACATCGCTCTGATCCTCCATCAACTGCTTGCGGTCGCTCAGATTATCACACGGAATGTCGACATCCACATATTGCGACAGGCGGCCACCCTCCTCGATGATGCGCGGCACCACCCCGATAGTGCGGCCACCCGCTTGTTTCGTAGCACGCGCCACACACTCCATGAGGCCTTGATTAACACCTCCGAATACGATGGAATGGCCGTTTTCGGCGGCCCAACGTCCTAGCTCCTCGGTCAGCGAGAAGAATCTAGGGTCAATCTGCTGGTTTGCAGAACAGAATATACACAGTTTCATGCCAACAAAGATACACATTTTAGCAGATTAAACAAAAGAAATGAACGACTTTTCAAAAACTTTCACTATCTTTGCAGCGGACTTTTCAAAACAACGAAAGCAGACATGAAAATAAAGATACTGACCCCACCCCCGGCCCCTCCCCTAAAAGGGAGGGGACAGCAACGATGAACTCACTGCGATTCTCCCTTGAAGGGAGGGGATAGCAACGATGAACTCACTGCGATTCTCCCTTGAAGGGAGGGGAGAGGGACAATGGACTCACTACGATTCTCCCTTGAAGGGAGGGGAGAGGGACAATGGACTCACTACGATTCTCCCTTCCCTTCAAGGGGAGGGGCTTGGCGTGGGGTCTGTAACATTAGTTAAAGTCGATATGATTTTATCACCATCCCTGATGAACATACCGCCAAGTGTCACTCCGTATTTAGAAGCACAACATCAACAGAATCATATATTTACATGGAAAAGCAGAAACTGACAATTGTAAAGGTGGGCGGTGCCGTGGTAGAGGACGAGGCTCAGCTGAAGCGCCTTTTAGCCGATTTCATCGCTATTGACGGCCCGAAGGTGCTGGTGCACGGCGGGGGCCGGCGTGCCACGCAGATAGCCTCAAGACTGGGAATAGAGTCGCACATGGTGGAGGGTCGCCGCATCACCGACGGCCAGATGCTCGAGGTGGTGACCATGGTCTATGGCGGACTGGTGAACAAGCACATTGTGGCCTGTCTGCAGGCAATGGGCGCCAACGCCATCGGACTGACTGGTGCCGATGGTGACATCATACGTTCGGTGAAGCGACCGCTGAAAAACGGTATCGACTATGGCTTCGTGGGCGATGTGAAGCAGGTCGACGGCGAAAAAATATCCCATTTCATCGAAGAGGGCTACCTGCCCGTGGTAGCACCACTGACCCACGACGGACTGGGGAACATGCTCAACACCAATGCCGACACCATGGCCCAGGAAACGGCCAAGGCATTGGCCAGAGGCTACGACGTAACGCTGGTGTATGCCTTCGAGAAGCCCGGCGTACTGGCCGATGCCGACGACGATGCATCGGTGATACCCGTCATCAGCCACGACGACTTCCTGCGACTGAAGGCCGACGGCACCATTAGCGGCGGCATGGTGCCGAAGATTGAGAATGCCCTTGTGGCCATTGATGCTGGCGTCAAGCGCGTCGTTATCACGCAGGCCACCGCCATCGCCAACGGCAGCGGCACCATTATCACGGCCTGACGTAACTTTTTTGCCGCAAACGTTTGGCGGTTTGAATTATTGTTTGTAATTTTGCAAATGAAATCTCTTGAAGAGGAAAAAGGAGAAATGCCGAAAATCCTGTAAAGAGTAGGCAGAAAAACTATAAACTATAAGTATTACTATGAAGAAAATGATTTTCGCTGTCATCGCAGCATTTATCGTCAGCCTGGCATTCACTTCATGTGGCGGACCCGAGGCAAAGCTAGTCTCACTTCACAAGGACAAGCTTGAACTCCTAAAAGACACCAAACTGAAGAAGAAGGACGATGTGAAGGAACTGAAGGAGAAACTAAAAGACATCAACAAGGATATTGAAGATGTGGAAGACGAATTGGAGAAGAAATTGGACGACATGGATGATGATGAAAGGGATGACTACAAAGAGGATTTTGAGGATTTAGCAGATGAATTTCAAGATATCGAGAAAGATATAAGGGAGGAGATTAAGCGCCTTTATGAAGAGGCCAGCGACAACGACTTAGACTTGGACGGCATCGATTGGTAATCATCGTGCCGACCTGAAATCTATCATACAACGACCCCGACCGAATGGCCGGGGTTGCTTTTTTCATTATATCCTGATTAAAACGGCGCTGGCTGCTCGAAGTGCAGGCGTTGTCCGGTGACGGGATGCGTCAGCGCCAGCCACTCAGCGTGAAGGTACAGGCGGTCGGCTGCCTGACCGTAGAGCTCGTCGCCCAGGATGGGGGAGTTCAAACCGTCATGGTGGGCACAGTGCATCCGAAGCTGGTGGGTGCGGCCAGTGTGGGGAAAGAGGGCAATACGGGGATGAGCCTCGCATGGCGACGGACTCAGAATCTCGTAGTCGGTGACGGCTGGCTTACCCAAGACATAGTCCACCGTCTGCCGCGGTCGGTTCATAGGGTCGGCATAGAGAGGCAGGCTGATGGTGCCTCTCCGTGGCGTGGACTCGGGCAGCGGATTGCTCAGCAGGGCGATGTAGCGTTTCTCGATGGAATGGGCAGAAAATTGCTGTTGCAGGTGTCGGTAGGCATCGTGGTTCTTCCCTACGATGAGCAGGCCGCTTGTGAGGAAGTCGAGCCGGTGAACCAGCATCGCCCCTGGCCAACGCTCCTGTACCAGGGTGACCACGCTGTGCCTCTCCTGACGCCCTGGCACGCTCAGCAGCCCCGACGGTTTGCTCACCACGGCCAGCGTGTCGTCTTCGTAGACCACGTCGATGTTGAGTTTCGCGAAGCCATCGGCATCGGGCGACGGGTCGACGTCGAGCCCTTGCAGCATCCACGTCAGCACGGGCTTGCACTTGCCCCGGCAGGCGGGGTAGAACTGTCCGTGATGGCGCACCTCGCTCCGGGGCGACGGGCCCCACCAGAACTCGGCCATGCACACTGGCTTCAGCCCTTGTCGGTAGGCCTCTTGCAGCAGTTTTGGGGCGCAGCAGTCGCCCGTGCCGCCTGGTGGCAGGGGATAGCGTCGCTGGATGCGCGGCGAACAGTGGTAGTCGCGCCACACGTCGACCAGATCGCGGGTCTCACCTCGCGCGTTCAATAGTATATATTGGTGGAAGAGCCACTGCTGAAGCTCCTGTGAGCGGCGCCGCCGTTCGTCGTGCTGGGCGTCGCCGTTCATGGCCGAGATGCGCCGTTCCTCCTGTTTGAAGTGGCCGTCGGGCTGCTGGGCGTTGTAGACTGGCGGGACGAAATAGGGCCAGTCGTTGCGACCTTCGAGCAGGCCGGAGTAGGCAGCCAGGAAGGCGTATCGCGAGGAGGAAGGGTCAAGGGAGGTGGAACGTGGCGCTTCCACTACCAGCACGCCAAACATCTTCCCCTCCGTAAGCGTCATGCGCTGCAGTTCGTGTTGCACTTCCGTGGCGGCCAGGCGGCACAGTGGGTGTGGCTCGTAGTAGAACGGATAGGTAAAGCGCGGTGGCTTGTCGAGATCAGTATGTAGCGGGTGTAGGTTCATCGCGTTCGGAAATAAGGGAAAGGCAACAGGCAGAACAACGGCCGGCAACTATTTCAGCAGGTGGTAGGAACCGCCTGCCAGCGGGCGCACCACGCCTTTCATCTCAAGCTGGAAGAGGAGGGCAGTGACCTGACCGATGGGCAGGTTGGTCTTGACGGTAAGTTGGTTCAGCTGCAGGTCGCCCGCAGCATCGAGGGCACTTACCACGGCCTGTTCCTCCGCCGACAGATTGGGGAAGAGCATCCGCTCTATGCCATCGACCTTAGCTTGGGAAAGACGGGCATCCGACTGCCATCCCATCAGTTGCACGAAGTCCTCGGCACTAGTGATGAGGCTGGCGCCGTTGCTGCCAATCAGCCGATTGCAGCCCTCGCTGTACGGGGCGCCGACGGCACCAGGGAAGGCGGCCACCGTGCGGTCGTAGTCCTGGGCTATGCTGCAGGTAATGAGGCCGCCACCTTTGGCCGCGCTCTCCACGAGGATAGTGGCGTCGCACATGCCGGCAACGATGCGGTTGCGCTTCACGAAGTTCAGTTTGTCGGCCTTCGTCTCGCTCATGTATTCTGTCAGCAGACCGCCCTGGTGCACCATCTGGGCAGCGGTGTCGCGGTGACGGGGCGGATAGAGCTCGTCAAGGCCGTGTGCCAGCACGCCTACGGTCTCGTATCCCTGCTCGAGGGCATGTCGGTGGGCACAGATGTCGATGCCGTAGGCCAGTCCGCTGACGATGAGCAGCTGGGGGCATAGCTGCCGCATGTCGCTGACGAAACGGCGCACCAAGTCCTGTCCATAGGCGGTGGCGTGGCGTGTACCTACGATATTGATGACCCGCTGCTGGTTCAGGTCGGCCGAGCCGAGGTAGAACAGCACGATGGGGGCATCGGGACAGTCGGCCAGCCGCTGCGGATAGTTGTCATCGCCCAGACAGAAGGTGCTGATATGATGCTTGGCAATGAACGCCAGCTCCTGCTCGGCACGTGCCAGCGGCAGGCTCCAGTCGCTCAATGCCTGTGCCAACCGCGGCGAGCAGTCGGGCAGCACGTCGCGGATGTCGTTGCGGTGGTCATAGACAGCACGGCCGCTCCCCAGCTCACGATAGAGCTGCAGGGCTGTCTGGAAGTTAAATCCCGTCATGCGGGTCAGGGCAATTGTATAGAGGATATCGTCCATATTCAAGAAATATTGAAGCCAAATTCAGCCAGCATTGAGATTGCACTCAGCAAGCATTGAAATCGCACTCAGCAAGCATTGAGGTCATATTGTTACTGCTGTATGAACCGTTCAAAGGCCCTGTCGTAGTCGGGACTATTGCCCAAACGGCCGTTGACGAGGCACACCAGCTCTATTTTGCCACGGAAGCAGAGCTGCTCGTCGGCAGCCCGAAAGATATCTTGATGGAAGACATACTTAATGCCCTCCTTCGTCAAGTTCAGCCTCGACACGAACTCATCGTCGGGCCGCAATGGCACTTTGTACTGCAACTGCATCCGGGCCACCACGGCATCGACGCCTTTGCGGTGCATCTCGGCGAAGCTGAGGCCGCATGACTGCAGGAAGAGGTGCCTGGTGTGCTCGCAGTAGTGTATGTACTGGGCGTTGTTCACGATTCCCTCGATGTCGCATTCGTAGTCGCGCACTTCCATGCGCGTTTCAAAGATGTACTCCATATTGTTCATTGATTGTTGGTTCGCAGATATTCGTATCCGAAGCGGCACCGCAGACATTCGCGCTTGTCGCAATATTCGCGTTTCAACTGGATAAGGGCTTGCGAGTCGCCGGCCGATTTCACATCCAGGCCGCACTCCTGCCACAAGGTGATGATGTGGTTTTTCTCGGGCCGGAGCTGTTCAAGCAGGTCGAAGGCGCGGTCGCAGAGCTCGTCTTTCTGGCGGTGCCTCCCCACTGCAAAGAGGACGGGTATGGCGGTGTTGATGATAATGAGGTCGGCCGATGCTGCCGATAGCTGCTTGCGACTGGGAGCGCTGGTGCAACCAAAATTGTAGTGCGTCTCCCAGTACGGGGTGACATGAGTCAGCATGAGTTGTCGCAGCTGCTCGAGCGTGGTGCACTCTATGAGGGCACTCAGACCGGCCCTACGGCTATAATACAGGTTGGCCAGCTGTGCTATGCGTATGTGGGGGAAGTTATGCGGACGGAGGCGCAGGAAGTGCCACAGTCGGAAGTCGATGGGTTGCAGTGAGAACTTGTGGGCCAGATAGTTGTATTCCCTTTGCAGGCGTACAAAATAGTCGTCGTCGAGAGCCGCTTTGCGGTGGCGTTCGGGAATGCTTTGTATATCGAGCAGCCCCGCTTGCCCCATGAAGATGGCCTCAAGCTGGAACAGGTCGTCGCGGTGTTTCCCCACGGCAGCGGAAGGAATGGCCTGCGCCCACTGCTCGAAGGCGTCGCCATTGATGCCGAATCCGTAGTTGCGTGCCAGTGTTACGAAGTAGGCATCCTCCCACGAGCCGTTCATCTTTTCTGCCCGCTGGCGTATGGCTTCCGTCTTCTGCTCCAGCCGTTCGGTCTGCAGGGCCGCCATCCAGGCGTGCACCGTGAGGTGGCTCAGGCTGTGAATGATCTGATAGCAGGGCGGATACTTGTCGCACCTGAGCAGCTGTTCGTAGTTTGCACGGACGTTTTCGGGCACGCTAAGTTCCATCTGTGGCAAGCGTTGGCCGCTGCTCGTGGTCACTTCGGCATCGGCCCTCCCCACGACGTGCAGCATGACGCTGTCGTAGCGCGGGTCGCGGTCGTGGCCGTGGGCGTACCAATCGGATGCCTTGTCGTGTATCTCTACATTTCCCACCCAGAGCGTCCCTTCGATGCGCACCTTGGCGTTGAAGAAGTCGGGCCCCGCATTGCGTCTGTTATACAGTCCCGGGTCGATGACCTCCACTTCGCGGCCATCGGTTGTCGTGAGTGCTTTCAGCGGCAGCATCTTGTGTCTCCATGTATAGTGCAGCAGTTGCTCCATCCTTTGTACGGTGTTTTGGTTTACGTTTGCAAAGGTATAAAATATTTTGTTATTCCGTGCTTTTTTGCTTGCAGAATGTGCCGTTCATCACAAATAGGCGCAAATTATCCCACTTTTTTTGCCTATTGTGCCAAATGAACTACTTTTGCTGCGTCAAACCGACGAAACGTTCTAAACAATAAACAAGATGAAAAAGATGACAATGAGACTGGCAGCAGTAATGGCTGCCATGATGATGACAGTGATGGGCTTCGCCAAGACGCACGATGTTGGCGGACGAGTGGTCGACGTGAAGGGTGAACCGGTGGCGTTCGTCAACGTGGTGCTGCTATCCCTGCCCGACTCGGTCTTTGTTCAAGGTGCCACTACCGACGAGCAAGGCCAGTTCAACATCAAGACCGACATGAACGACGGTCTGCTGAAAGTTACCAGTATAGGTTATGAGACCTTATTCATACCAGCCGCTCCTGGACTGACGATCACCCTGCGCGAGGACGAACAGTTGCTGGACGAGGTGGTGGTGAAGAGCCAGCTGCCACGCACACACGTCAAGGGCGACGCCATGCGCACCACCGTGGCTGGCACCATCTTGGAGAAGGCAGGCACGGTGAGCGACGCCCTGTCGAGAATCCCGATGCTTGAAGCCGAGCGCGACGGCGGCGTGAAGGTGCTGGGACGCGGCGAAGCCGAGGTCTACATCAACGGGCGCCGTGTTCTGGACGAGAAGGAGCTCTCTCGCCTTCGCTCCGACCAGATTCAGCATGTCGACGTAGTCCAGAACCCTGGTGCCCGCTATGCCGCCTCTACGAAAGCCGTGGTGCGAATCACGCTGAAGAAGGCTCAGGGCGAGGGATTCAGCTTCCAGGACTATGCCAGCGGCATGTATCAGTACGGCCACACTATTCACAACAATCTCGACGTGAACTACCGCACCAGCGGTCTCGACATCACCGCCTCGTTCTGGGCCGGCCGCTATGGTCACCACGAGGGCCATCAGGGCAACGACCTGCTCTACTATGTGGGCCCTGACCGCATTGACGGCTTCACCACCCAGTGCTCAAAGAATGTATGGAAGGGCTGGTCGCCCCAGTTGCAGATCAACTATATGGTGAACGACAACCACAGCTTCGGTGCCTTCTACAAGTACGACCGCCACCCGAAGGGCAGCCTCAACGGCTGGTTCAATACCGACCAGTACACCAACGGCCAGTACACCGAGCGGTCGGAGAGCGACATCATTCAGGAAGACAGCTTCCGCAAGCACATCTTCAATGCCTACTACAACGGCAAGATAGGCCAGCTAGGCATCGACTTCAACGTCGACGGACTGTTCGACGACACCAAGTCGCCCGGCAGCACCACCGAGCGCACACAGATGTTCACTGCTGCCGGTGCCCAGCAGGGGGCTCAGCCCACACAGGGCACGGTGGAAACCATCCGCTCCATCACTAGCAACACCAACAGCGGCAACAACTTCTGGGCATCAAAGCTGGTGCTGAGCTACCCCTTATGGCAGGGCAACCTCTCGCTCGGCGGAGAATATTCCTACAACCACCGCACGGACGCCTACTCGTTCACGGCTACTGACGCGGTGCCCGTGAAGTCGACCGACACGGAAATCAACGAGAAGTCATCGGCCGCCTTCGTCGAGTACGGACGGCCCTTTGGCAAGGTATTCGTACAGGCAGGCCTTCGCTACGAGCACCTGACGAACGACTACTTTAACTTCGGCCAGCGCGAAGACGAGGTGTGCCGCGACTATGGCGACTGGTTCCCCACGGCCGTCGTCTCAGCACCTATAGGAGCCGTGCAGCTGTCGCTCGCCTATCGCCGCGACATTGAGCGCCCGAACTACAGCAATCTCACCAGCTCCACTATCTATCTGAACCGTTATACCTATCAGAGCGGCAACCCCTACCTGAAACCCACCTACACGCACAGCATCGTGCTGAATGCCGCCTACCGGTGGATGAACGCCGCAGTGAACTACGGACGCATCAAGAACACCGTGACATTGTCCACCGAGCCCTACCCCGGTGCCGACGACCCCCTTATCAGTCTGGTGCGCACTATCAACAGCAGCGAGGACTACGACCAGCTCTCCGTCAGCCTCTCGGCACGTCCTAACATTGGCTGCTGGCATCCTATATGGTCGGTGTTCACCGTGTTCCAGAACTACAAGACACCCACTGCCGACGGCTCTATGAAGACACTGAACCGTCCCTATGCAGCCATCAGCTGGCGCAACGACGTGGAGCTGCCTGCGGCATTCCGTCTGAGCGTCAACGCCGACTGGGCCAGCAGGGGCGACTACAATAACTTCCGCATCAAGACGAGTCGCTTCACCACCACCGTGGGCTTGCAGCGCGACTTCAATCTGCACCAATGGGGCTCGCTCACGGCCGACCTGCGTTGCAACGACATCTTCAACTCCTCCAAGACCGACGCCATTGTCTACGGTATGCGCCACATCACCACAAGCAATCCCGCCCGCCGCACGTTCATGCTCGACCTGACGTGGAAGTTCAACGAGGCTCGCAGCAAGTATCGTGGCAGCGGTGCCGGTGAGAAGCAGAAGGCCCGCATGTAGAAAGGCGCAGAGGCATCGCAACAGCTTGATTATGGCATAAGAATGTAAAGATAATTCTAATTTGCAAAAAGTGCTGCAAAACAGCGATTTTGGAAAAGCACCGCTTTGAGGGCAGAAAAGGACAGCTTTGAGCCCCAAAAAGCGGTACTTTTCGGCTCTCAAAGCTGTCCTTCACTTTTTGAAAACATCTCCATGTAAAGAAAATTGACGGTAACTTGACAGCAGGCAACAGGGACTTTTTTCTTTGCGACAGACTACGGGGGGAGTCAGATAGCGTCGTCAGAAGTGCGCTTACGCATCAGGGTGAGGCCATCGCGCAAGGGCAGCATCACCTTTTCCACGCGGTCATCGCCGGCCACGTGGTCATTGAAGGCACGAATGCCCAGCGTCTGCTGGTCATGGTCGTAGGCGTCATCCACCACGTGCCCGTCCCAGAGGGTGTTGTCGGCCAGTAAGAATCCGCCTGGCCTCACCACGGGCAGCAGGGCTTCGAATGTTTCAATATAGGTGCGCTTGTCGCCATCGATGAATGCCATATCGAAGGTAATGCCCAGTTGTGGAGCCAGCTCGATGGCATTGCCGATGATGAGCTCTATCTTCCCCGCATGGGGCGACTGCGCTATCCATTGACGCGTAAAATCCTCGATTTCATCGTTGATTTCAAACGTATAGAGCCGTCCGTCGGCCTCCAGCCCCTCGGCCATGCACAGGGCGCTGTAGCCGCTGAAGGTGCCCACTTCCACTATCCTCTTGGGCCGCAGCATCTGCACCAGCATCTTCAGCAGCCGCCCCTGCAGGTGGCCACTGGCCATGCGGCCGTTGAGTAGGTGCAGGTTCGAGGCACGATAGAGGCGGTAGAGCAGTTCGGGCTCGGGGTCGATGTGCTGCAGGATATAGTCGTCGACAGTCATCGGCAGTGGCATGATTATGAGGCAAGAAGTGCCTCGACGGCCAAGCGGTAGGAGTCGAGCCCGAAACCGCAGATGACGCCACAGCAGGCGCTCGAGATGAGGCTCTTGTGGCGGAACTCTTCGCGCTGGTGCACGTTGCTGATGTGTACCTCTACCACCGGCGTGATGATGGCACGGATGCAGTCTTGAAGGGCCACGGAGGTATGGGTGTAGGCACCGGCGTTGAGCACGATGCCGTCGTAGGTGAATCCCACCTCCTGCATCTTGTCGATCAGCAGGCCCTCGACGTTGCTCTGGAAATATTCTATCTCGGCCAGGGGGAAACGCTCGCGCAGCGACGGCAGGTAGTCGGCAAACGACATGTCACCGTAAATGCCTGGCTCGCGACGGCCCAAAAGGTTAAGATTGGGGCCGTTTACTATCAAAATTTTCTTCATGAGTACTGTTTTTGGATTTTTTTTCGTATATTTGTCGGCAAAAATACAAAAATAAATGGAAACGAGCAAGAAAACGCCGAAGAATATTGTGGAGGGCTACGTGCGCTACCTGAAGCTGGAGCGCAGCGTGTCGGCCCACACGCTCGAGGCGTACCAGCGCGACGTTGGGAAATTGCTGCGGTATCTGGAAGGCGAAGGCAAGAGTGCGCTCGATGCCAGCCTGGACGACCTGCACACCTTTGCCGCCACGCTCCACGATGTCGGCGTGGGGCCACGATCGCAGTGTCGCATCCTCAGCGGCGTGCGCTCGTTCTACCGCTACCTCGTGCTCGACGGCTACTTGGAGGACGACCCTACGGAGCTGCTCGAGAGTCCGGTCGTGGGTGAACACCTGCCCGAGTTCCTCACACCTGAGGAGGTGGACCAGCTGGAAGACTCCATCGACCTGTCGCGTCCCGAGGGCCACCGCAACCGCGCCATCATCGAGGTGCTGTTCTCCTGCGGACTGCGCGTGTCGGAACTGGTGAACCTGCACTGGAGCGACCTCTACGAGGAGGAGCACTACGTGCGCGTCAGCGGCAAGGGTAAGAAAGAGCGGCTGGTGCCCATATCGGAACAGGCACTGCACGAGCTGAAGAACTACCTGCCCTGGCGCAACGAACTGAAGATCAAGGCGGGTGAAGAGGACTATGTCTTCCTGAACCGCCGTGGCGCACACCTCACCCGCACCATGATTCTCATCATGCTGAAGCAACAGGCCGAGGAGGCTGGCATACAGAAGACCATCTCGCCCCACACCCTGCGACACTCGTTTGCCACGGCACTGCTCGAAGGAGGTGCCGACCTGCGCGTCATACAGGCACTCCTCGGCCACGAACGCATAGGCACCACCGAGATCTATACCCACATTTCCATGCAGACACTGAGGCGCGAGGTGCTGGAACATCACCCACGCAACAAACAGAAGAATTGACGAAGACAACACATATATGAAAATAGGAACCATAGAACTGGGCGAACGCCCGCTCTTCCTCGCACCGATGGAAGACGTCACCGACATAGGTTTCCGCCGACTGTGCAAGCGGTTCGGGGCTGCTATGGTTTACACCGAGTTCGTGTCGGCCGAAGCTTTGGTGCGCGACGTGAAGTCGACCGTGCGCAAACTGGAAATCAGCGACGACGAGCGTCCCGTAGGCATCCAGATCTACGGCCGCGACGTCGAGGCCATGGTCGAGGCGGCACGCATCGTGGAAGAGGCAGGCCCCGACCTCATCGACCTGAACTTCGGTTGTCCTGTGAAGAAGGTAGCAGGCAAAGGCGCCGGAGCGGGCATGTTGCAGAACGTCCCCAAGATGCTTGAGATAACACGGAAAGTGGTGGATGCCGTGAAGGTGCCAGTGACGGCAAAGACCCGGCTGGGCTGGAACAGCGAACAGCTCATCATCACCACACTGGCCGAGCAGCTGCAGGACTGCGGCATCGCGGCACTCACCATCCACGGCCGCACCAGGTCGCAGATGTACACCGGACAAGCCGACTGGACGCTCATCGGCGAGGTGAAGCGCAATCCGCGCATACACATACCGGTCATCGGCAATGGCGACATCACCACGCCCGAACAGGCAAGGCTGGCCTTCGAGCAATATGGCGTGGACGCCGTGATGATAGGCCGCGCCACCTTCGGTTGCCCCTGGATATTCAAGGAGATAAGAGATTATCTGGATGAACCGACCCCAAGCCCCACCCCACTCGACTTCAACCAGAAGCTCGACATACTGGAAGAGCAGCTTCGCATCAACGTAGCGATGATCGATGAACAGCGCGGCATACTCCACACCCGCCGCCACCTGGCCGCCACGCCCATCTTCAAGGGCATCCCCAACTTCCGGCCCACCCGCATTGCCATGCTGCGGGCCACCCATACTGACGAACTAACCAGCATACTTGAACAAACCAGAACCTTGTTAGCATGAAACAGAAAAGCACTTTACTACTACTAACCCTGCTGGCCGTCCTCACCACCGCCCTGCACGCCCAGTCGCTGCCCGAGCGCGAAGGCTTGCAGATACTGCACAAATACGATGAGACGAACTGCCAGCTGGAGGGACACAAGACGCAGATACTGCAAGACCACGACGGACTGCTGTGGATAGCCACGTGGAACGGCATCTACCGCTTCGACGGCTACGAGTTCCACCGCATCAAGCCACAAACGGGCGACAAGTGCTCGATAAACAGCGACCGCATACGCGACATCTGGCTCTCCGAGCAGGGCAACATCTATGTGTGTAGCGAAGATGAATACTATCTGCTCGACACCCGCACCTACAGGTTCTCCGACCTCACGCCCGAGGAATGTGCCGAGGCCGAGCGCCAGCGCCAGAACCAGCCCTCAAGGGGACGATTCGTCGACGGCATACTGGAGTACACCGACCCGCAGGGACTGCTATGGATGTTCTACAACGAAGCGCTCTACTGCATGAGCCCCATCGAGTCGCCGGCAAAACCGCTCGACATGCACCAGCCCGACATGGTGCGCTGCATCCAGAATGACAGCAAGGGGCGCATCTGGGTGGCTACTCGCAACGGCAAGACGCTGCGCCTGCTCACGGCCGACGGTGAGCTGATTGGCTACATGGGCCCCAACGGACAGCTGAGCAAGGGCTACCAGAGCTTCGGAGCATCGGTCTACTGCATTACCCAGACCTCCGACGGACTGTTGTGGCTGGGGTGCAAGCCCGAGGGACTAATCCGACTGAAGGAGTCTGGAAGCGGACAGTTCACCGTGGAGCACATCAGCGGCCTGGAGGGCACTAACGTCTATGGCATTGCAGAAGACCGTAAGAAACGCCTCTGGCTGGCCATTCTCAATGGCGGCATTGCCTGCGTGGAGAATCCTGCTGCCGCCACACCCACCGTGCACAAGTCACTACCGGGTTATCCCACTGACCACTACCAGCGCGTACGCCACATCTTCATCACCGACCTGGGCTATCTGCTGGCCGCCACCACCGAGGGACTCGTAGTGTCAAAGATTGAGGACAACATCAGCAGCATGAAGTTCAAAGACCACAGGAGAGACCCACAGCGGCGCACAAGCCTCTGCTGTAATGCCGTGATGGACATCATCGGCACGCCCGACGAACGCTTCTTCCTGGCCACCGAGACGGGCGGACTGTGTGAGATTACTTCGCGCGACCTGATGGCCGACACCCTGAGCTTCCGCCATTACGACGTAGACAACGGCTTGCTGCCCAGCGACATGCTCATCAGCCTGTCCCTGGCGCCGCAAGGACACCTCATGGCCGTTGGCAACACGCAACTCATCGACATCGACATCAACCGCAACACCTACGAGAGCCTGGGCCACCACTTCTTCCACACCGTCTATCACTTCAGCGAGGCCCGCCCCCTGCTCATCGACCGCAAGACGTGGCTCGTGGGCACCACCAACGGCGCCTTCTTTCTGCCCAGCAACGCCGCTCACCACCGCAACTACCAGCCGCCACTGCTGCTGACGGGCTTATCATTCCCCAACGGCAAACGCCGGCTGGCCGTGAACCACATCGACACCCTGCGACTGACGCCCGAGCAGCGAAACCTCACCCTCCACTTCTCAGCCCTCGACTACGTTGACACGAAGGCTATCAGCTATCAGTACCGGCTGGTGGCCGATGACGACCCGCAATGGAGCAACCTGGGGCATGCTCACAGCATCTCCATGCTCAACCTGAAGCCCGGCACGTACCAGCTGCAGGTGCGCTCGACCAATGCTGACGGTGTGTGGACGCAGAACACACGCACCATCACCCTCATCGTGGAGCCCACATTCTGGGAGACGCCATGGGCCATCGTCATCTTCATTGCAGCGGCACTGCTGGTCATAGGCGTCATCGTGGCCACAGCACTCTACATCCGCCGCATCAAGCGCAAGCAGCAGGAAACACTGGCCGCCTACCTGGAAGCCATTGCCAAGGCCGGCGAGGCAAAGCCGGCACAGAGCAGCCCCGACACGCCCATAGCGCCGGCCGTCAGTGCTGCCGACGAGCAGTTC
This sequence comes from Prevotella sp., assembly GCA_024690505.1. GTDB lineage: Bacteria > Bacteroidota > Bacteroidia > Bacteroidales > Bacteroidaceae > Prevotella. The sequence goes on along the minus strand of JAILPA010000130.1, from coordinate 29,105 downwards.
CTGCAACGCCTGCTCGAGTTCGTCGACAAGAACATTTCCAACAGCAATGCCGACGTGTCCATGATGTCCAGTGCCTGCGCCGTGAGCCGCTCGGTGCTGCAGCGCAAGGTGAAACAGCTCATGGGCGTATCGCCTGCCGACTTCCTGCGCGAGGCTCGCCTGAAACGCGCCTGCCAGTTGTTGCAGCAGCCCGATGCCGTGGTGTCCGACGTGGCTTATCAATGCGGCTTCAACGACCCCAAGTATTTCAGCCGCTGCTTCAAGCAGTCAATGGGAACATCGCCCACGGAATACAAGGCGCAGGCGTAGCCGCCGCTGGCCCCCACCCTTCTTGCTACCGACACGCTGGCGCCGGCCATCGGCAATTGAGTCTTTTTCGGTCGTTACGTGTAAGTCCGTTTAGTACGTTGCCAAACATTCAGCCGTGTTGTCGTTTTTCTTTACATGGTTTTCCCCGCAAAAAAGGAAGGACAGCTTTGAGTACCGAAAAGCACCGCTTTTTGGGGGTCAAAGCTGTCCTTTTCTGCCCTTAAAGCGGTGCTTTTCCAAAATCCTTATTTTATCGTGCTTTTTGCGAATTTGAATTTTCCTGACATTCAAACGTCCCAATGAAGCTTTTTCGATGTTTGGCGGACAGCAACGCCGCGCAGCCAACAGCGGCAACAGGCCGCAACCGGGCGCACCCGAAACATGACGGCGGCGAGGGGGTAAAACAATGGTCAACGGGGAGGAGAAATGCAAAAATCCTCCACGTTGACGCATTTCTACACCCTTAATATGTGAAGGAAACACTACTTTTGCAACATCAAAAACAACCTACAACTCACATAAACATGAAACGATTCAGATTCATCATGCTACTCATAGCAGTAGCTCTGACTGCAGGAACGCTGGTCACCGGCGCTGCCAAGAAAGTCCACACACTGGGCGACTCGACCATGGCCCCTTACGACGAGAGTGCCACCGTGACCCGTGGATGGGGCATGTACTTCGGCAACTTCCTCACCAACGGCTGGAAATCCATCAACTATGCCAAGGGCGGACGCGACTCGCGCGGCGGCTACACCGAGCTGTGGCAGACGGCCAAGAAGAACGTCGAGGCCGGCGACTACGTCATCATCACCTTCGCACACAACGACGAGAAGAACTCGGGCATGGACGGCTATGCCCTGAAGGCCTACTACGAGGGCATCGGCGACGCCACGGCAGCTGCCGCCGTAGACCTGCGTGGCACGGTGCCATCGACCACGTACAAGGAGAACCTTGGCAAGATAGTTGACGAGGCGAAAGCCCTCGGCGCCACACCCATCATCTGCTCGCCCGTATGCCGCAGCTATTTCTCGGGCAACACCATTCAGCGCAACGGCCGCCACGACCTGGGCGACAACTACAAGGTGCTGACGGAGAAAGGCCCAGTAAACGGTACGAAGCTGGCGGCCAGCGACCACACCATGGACTATGCCTGGCACTCCGAGCAGCTGGCCAAGGAGAAGGGCGTCGCATTCATCGACCTGACCAACGCCACCGCCGACCTCTACGAGAGCTACGGCGACGCCAAGTGCCACGAATACCTGTTCGACGGCGACGGCTCTACCCACTTCAACACCACGGGCGCATTGCTCGTGGCACGCGAATGTGCCCGTCTGATGAAGGCTCAGGGCATCCTGGCCGACGACATCGTGCTGCCCACCGACATCAGCGTGACACCCGCCACAGGCGATTTCGGTGAAGCCTACAAAGGACAGACGCTGACGAAGGAGTTCACCCTGAACGGATTCGGACTGACCCCCGAGACGGGCACCGTCACCATCACCGCCACCGACGGCATCCTGCTTTCCACGAACAAGACCGACTGGAAGTCGTCGCTCACCGCTAACTACGCGGCCTCAACGCTCGTGCAGACATTCTACGCCCAGCTGACGCTCACCCAGAACGGCGAGACGAAGGGCACCATCACCGTCAGCCCCCAGAACGGCTCAACCATAGAAATACCCGTCAGCGCCACTGCGGTAGTGCTGGAGGGCGGCACCGAGGTGAAGGCCTACTGGCGCCTGGAGAAGGACGACAGCTTCACACTCGACGGGCCCGCCGTCGTCATCCCCGAAACGTTCCAGGGCATGTACGTACAGCGCTACTCCAACCCTAACGCCAATACCATCTGGCCCGACTGGACTGGCTTTGAGGCCACACGCAAGACCCAGCGCAACCTGCTCACGGGCGACGTATGGCCTGCCGACGAGATTGACGACAACCCCGACCGCTACATCCAGTGGGGCATCAAGCCCGCCCTGGGCACAGAGCTGAAGATCGATGCCATCAGCCTCTTCGTCTGCGGATGCGGCGGCAACGGCATGTGCTGCCACGTCTATTACTCCGTCGATGGCTTCGAGACACGTACCACCATGCTCGAGTACAAGAAGATGCCGGCCAACAACATGCAGTTCGTCGAGACCAAGCCCGTCATCTCGCTGAAGGCTGGCCAGGAGCTCCTCGTCCGCGTCTATCCGTGGTACAACGGCACTGCCTCGGGCAAGACCATCTGCCTCTCCGACCTCACCATCCACGGCATGGCTGTCGATGCCAACTCCGACGGCATCAAGACCATCGCACAGCCCCAGCAGCTGTCCGCTCATAGCTACGACCTGCAGGGGCGCCGCTGCCACTCCCCGCACAAAGGGCTCTGCATCACGCGACAGACCGATGGCACGGTGAAGAAGGTGATATACTAAGCACCATCAAAAGAGTGTACACCATGAGAAAAACCCTCTGCCTCCTGCTCCTTCTGCTTGGCCTCAACAGCCTGGCAGAGAACTACCCCCACCGCAGCGACTACCTGTGGGTGGCCGTGCCCGACCATGACGACTGGAACTACGCACTGGGTGAACATGCCAGGGTGGAGATACAATTTTATAAATATGGTATGCCGCGCGACGGCGAGGTGAGCTACGACATTGCCAACGACATGCTTGCTGCCGACAAGCAGGGCACTGTCAGCCTGAAGCACGGACGCGCCACCATCGACATGGGCACCCGCCGCACACCCGGCTTCCGTGACCTGCGCCTACGGGTGACCGTCGACGGCGTGAAGTACGACCACCACGTAAAGGTGGGGTTCGCCGTCAGCCACATCAAACCCTATACGCAGGAACCCAGCGACTTCGTCAGCTTCTGGGAGTCGAACAAACAGGCGGCCGCGCGCTTCCCGCTGAACTACAGCAAGGAGCTGGCGCCACAGTACTGCACCGACAAAATCGTGTGCTACCTCGTGCGGCTACAGCTTGACAACAAAGGGAAGTGCGTCTATGCCTACCTCACCATGCCCCGCGATGCCAAGCAGGGAGCGTGCCCCGCAGTGCTGTGCCCCCCGGGAGCAGGCGTGAAGACCATCCGCGAGCCCATGAGCCGCCGCTACTATGCCGAGAACGGATTCATCCGCCTGGAAATGGAGATACACGGTCTGAACCCTACGCTCAGCGACGAGCAGTTCAAGGAAATCAGCAATGCCCTCAATGCTGGCGAGAACGGCTACCTGTGCAACGGGCTCGACGACCGCGACAACTACTACATGAAGCATGTCTACCTGGCCTGCGTGCGCTGCATCGACCTGCTGACATCGCTACCCGAGTGGGACGGACGTAACGTCGCCGTGCAGGGGGGCAGTCAGGGGGGTGCACTGGCCATCGTCACCGCCGCCCTCGACGAACGCGTGGATCTCTGTGTGGCTAACCATCCGGCGCTGGCCGACATGGCGGCCTACGTTGAGAAAGGTCGCACGGGCGGCTATCCGCATTTCAATCGGATGAACAACATGCTCACCGACGAGAAGATCCGCACCATGGCCTACTACGACGTAGTGAACTTCGCACGCCACGTCAAAGCCCACACTTTCCTGACATGGGGCTATAACGATGTGACTTGTCCTCCCACCACCAGCTATGCCGTGTGGAACACGCTCAATTGCCAGAAGGAGTCGCTCATCACGCCCATCAACGAACATTGGACGAGCGCCGCCACCGACTACGCACAGATGGAATGGATCAAGCGGCACTTGAAATAGAGCGGCGCCCCGCCACGGAAGAAAACAAACATTACTTCAATCATACTAACTAAAAACGATCTTTCTATGAAAAGACAAAACTGCTTTTACGCCAGTCTGCTTGCACTCCTAACGGCGTGGATGCCCGCTCAGGCCCTCCCGACGATGCAGGCAGTCAACGGCCAGTTCGAGGCCGAAACGGTTGACAACCAGACAGCCACCGCCACCTTCGCCTTCAATCAGGGCACCGAGAACCAGACAGCCACGTTCAACCAGGAGGCTCAGGGATGGTTCAAGAACAGTTACGTCGTCCACGGCGACAATGTAATCTTGAAGGATGCCTTCAGCGGACAGACCCGTTTCCAGCCCAGCATCAGCAATGAGGGCTCGGCCTCCGACGGCAACGCCATCATCTTCTACATCATTCCGAAGGACGGCCTGACCTTCACCCCGACGAAGGCGTCGTTCAAGACCACCCGCTATGGTACCGACGGCGGCAAGGTAGACGTGAGCTGGGTCAACAGCGACCTGTCCGCCATCTCGCTGGCCACGGCCCTGTCGCCTGCCCGCAACAACGCTACACCCAACGTCACCGAGTGGAGCGGCAACATCAGCAACGCCCCTGCCAGCAACGGACTCTGCGGTCTGCGACTGAACCTCTACAGCTTGGGCAACACCAAGCAGGTGGGCTTTGCCGACATTGTCATCGAAGGCTTGGTGAACGGCACCACACAGGACGTGAAGCAGTGCCAGCTGACGGTGAAGCTTCAGAGCGATGAGGCTGGCAAGCTGACCGTCACGCCAAACGCCGACGTCTTCAGCCAGGGCGACGAGGTGACGCTCACCGTTCAAGAGAACTTCGGCTTCCACTTCGCTGCATGGGTCGATGCCAAGGGCAAAGAGGTGTCAACGGCAAATCCCTACACCTTCAACATCAATGACGACACAGACCTCACTGCCACCTTCACCCAGAAAGCCACCTACGCCCTGAACGTGACGCTGACCGAGGGTGCCCGCGACAATCTGGTACAGATTCAGCCCGCCGGCACCATGATTGACGGCAAGCGAATGTACGAAGAGGGCAGCGACGTGAAGCTAACGGCCCTGAACAACAAGATCCTGACCTTCACCGGCTGGGAAGACAACAGCACCGACGCCGAGCGCACCGTGCGCATGGATGGCGACAAGGCGCTCACCGCTAACTTCTCGGCCGTGGACTACATCGTGGGATGGGACTTCTACGAGGATGCCCCCAACCAGGAGCGTGCCGCCGACTACAAGAGCGACTCGGAGAACGGTGGACTGCTCTCGCTGCACAATGCCGAAGGCCAGACGTCGACCTGGCTCACCCGTGGCATCAACAACGGTGCCGAGAACGGCCGCTGGGCTGCCCGTGTGTGGCGTCAGCGTACCATGAAACTTTACTTCGAGGCCAGCTTCTCCACCAAGGGCTACAAGAACGTAAAGGTGACCAGCTCGCTGGGCTGCAGCTACAACACCTACTCGGTGAACAACCTGCAGTACTCCGTCGACGGTAAGGAATACAAGACCGTGGCTACGTTCAACATCACCGGCTCGGGCTGGTTCGACAAGCCCGACGTGGCACTGCCGTCCGATGCCGACGAGCAGGAACGTGTCTATGTGCGCTGGATGCCCGACTTCGACTCAGAGCTAGTGGGTGCTGCCACCGACTATGACGGACTGGCCATCAGCGACGTCTTTATCACTGCCGATGCTGGCAGCCTGGCCGAGGAAGAGGCCGTGCTCGTGAGCAGCAATCCCGAGCAGGGAGCCACGGGCGTGAGTGCCAACGGCAGCATCATCCTGACCTTCGACAAGAAGATCAAGGCTGGCAAAGGCGTGGCCACACTGGCTGGCGAGGAAATCGAGCCCATCATCTCGGGCAAGAGCGCCATCTTCAAATACAGCGGCCTGAAGTATGGCACACAGTACACTTTCGAGATGCCTGAAGGCCTGCTGACCAGCCGCAGCGGCAACCCCGTGGCAGCTGTGACGATAGCCTTCACCACCATGGAGCGCCAGCAGCCACAGCCCCGCCTCTACGACGCCATCGTGGCACAGGACGGTAGTGGCGACTACACCACCGTGCAGGCTGCCATCGATGCCGCTCCCGCAGGTCGTGCCATGCCCTGGCTCATCTTCGTGAAGAACGGCCAGTACAAAGAGCACGTCGACATTCCCCAGACGAAGCCCTACATCCACCTCATCGGACAGACGCGCAATGGCGTGGTCATCAAGGACGACCGCCTCTCGGGTGGCGACAATGCGGTGCACGTCAGCGTGGGTGCCACCGTTGTGGTCAATGCCAGCAACACCTTCATCGAGGGCCTGACAATGGAGAACATCCACGGCCACGAGAAGCAGGCAGGCCCGCAGGCCCTCGCACTGAACACCGTGGGCGACCGCATAGCCATGAACAATGTGCGCCTGCTCTCCTATCAGGACACGTGGATCACTACCTCTACATCGAACAACCGCCACTACATCAAGAACTCTCTCATCGAGGGCGCCGTGGACTTCATCTACAACAGCGGTAACGTCTACCTCGACGGCGACACGCTGGAAATCAACCGTCCCAGCGGCGGCTACATCGTGGCACCGAGCCACGGAGCCGACGTGAAGTGGGGCTACGTGTTCCAGAACAACGTGCTGCGCCCCTACCCAGGCATGAACGTCACCGACATCTGGCTGGGACGCCCCTGGCACAACCAGCCCAAGACTGTCTTCATCAACCTGCAGACTTACATCAATATTCCCGCAGCAGGATGGTACGAGACCATGGGCGGACTGCCTGCCCTCTGGGCCGACTACAACACCGTGGATGCCAACGGCAACCCAGTTGACCTCTCACAGCGCCGCGACACCTATTATTATACTGACGGCAACGGCCAGAAGGTCTATGGCAAGGCCAAGAACTACCTGACGGCCGAGGAGGCTGCTGAGTACACGCTGAAGAACGTCTGTGGCGGCACCGACAACTGGCAGCCCGACCTGATGTGCGAGGCTTGCGATGCCCCCGAGGTGAAGCTCAGCGGTACGAAGCTCAGCTGGCAGGCAGTGCCCTACGCCATCTGCTACGTGGTGACACAGGGCCAGCAGGTCATCGGATTCACCACCAGCACAGAGTATGAGGCCGGTGCCGATGCTGCCAACTGTCTGGTGCAGGCCGTGAACGAGTTTGGCGGACTGTCGGCCTACGGCAAGCCCAGCGACACGGCCACGGGCATCAGCATGAATGCTGCCGCTGCTACTGCCGAGGAGGCCGTCTTCACCCTCGACGGCAAGCGCACTAGTGCCACGGGCCGTGGCATCAGCATCGTCCGCATGAGCGATGGCACCGTACGCAAGATTGTACGGTGAGTTGTGGTTAGCGGACAGCCATAAAATGTAATAAAAATTCGCATCGCTGCGGACACGGTTTCTAACCATCTGATATTCAGGGTGTTTACACGCTGATAACAAAGAAGCGGTGCTTTTCAATGAAAGAAGCGGTGCTTTTCGACCCGAAAAGCACCGCTTTCTGACCCGAAAAGCACCGCTTTGCCTCAAACAAGGTTGTGGGTGTAAAGAAAATTCACATTTGTTTGGTTGTCTGTGCAGCCCTCCCGATTCGTCGAACTCACGCTGGACAAAACAAAGGCAGTCTCCCCCCTTTGTCTGCAACAATGGTTCAGTCGCCCAGCAGCTCTTTCAGCTTATTCTGAAGGTCGGCGTTGCTGAGACGACGTGCCAGGATGTTGCCCAGGCTGTCGGTGACGATATTATCGGGCAGGCTGGCGATGCCGAGCTGTGCCACGACGGGCGACTGCCACATCAGGCCGTCGCAGATGTTGGGCCAGCCGATGCTGTCGTGCTCTATCACGCTCTTGCCCTCGGCGGGGCTGGAGTCCATGCTGAGCGTCACCACGGCGAGGTCTTTGGGGTGGGCGAGCTCTAGGCGGCGCAGGTTTCTCAGTGCCGACTGCGAGTCGTAGCTGCTCATGCTCCAGACGTAGAACACGTTGACCTTCGAGCGCAGACAGCTGTTGTCCACGGGTCGCCCCTGGGTGTCGGTGGCGCTGAAGGGCGGCATCTGACCCGTCTGCTTCAGGTTTCTCAGCTCTGACAGCTGTTTCTGGAGCAGCGCCAGCCTGACGTTGCCGGGCTGGGCACGGTGGAGGGCGGCACACAGGGTGTAGGCCTCAGCATAGTCGGGGCTGGGCGAGAGAATGAGGTGGCGCTGGAGCAGATAGGTGCTGACGGCCGACTGGGGGTGGTCTTTGATGAACTGGCGGGCCTGGCTCTGCACCTGTGGGGGAGTCTTCTCGGCCGTGGCCAGTCGGAACTCGGTCATGTCGTCGTTGTCGTCGGTGCCGTTGATCTTCACCTCACGCAGGTGCGACACGTCGCCCTCGAGCGTCACCTCGGCCCCAGGATGTGCGAAGACGGGCAATTCGGAGAAGTTGGGGAAGAGTAGCACCAGTGTGGTGGTGTCCTGCATGGGCACGTCGTAGGTGAATCGTCCGTCTCTGACGGCGATGGTGTCCTTCATGCCCGTGGCAGGGTCGTAGATGTAGAGTTCGCCCTGGTTCATGTTGCGGAAGCGCCCTTCGAAGTGGAAGCGGTCGCCCTTGGATGAACAGGCGGCAAACAGGAGTAAGAGAAGGAGGGCCCGGGCCATGCCCAAGCCCCCCTGTCTTATGCGGCCAAACACCTCGTTTTTCATTTTACGTTCTTCAGCTCCAGATCCTTGGCGGCGTAGGTGGCCAGTGTGGGATCCTTGGCGATGGCGGCCTTCAGGGCCTGTGCAGCCACGCTGTTGTTACCCGTACGGGCATTGACGATAGCCGTCAGGTAGTCGGTGGTGGCATCGGCGTTCTTCACGTTCTTCAGCGTCTGGGCTGCAGCGGCATAGTTCTTGTTCAGCAGCTGAGCCAGGGCAGCCGAGTTGGTCTGCAGTCCAGCAAAGTCCTGCTCGGCCTGTGCGTACTTGCCCTGTGCCAGATGCAGGTTACCCAGGATCTCGTTCAGTCCGTTGGCACCGGTAGCCTTGGCCAGGCACTGCTCGGCCTGTGCGGTCTCGCCGGTCATAATGAGCATCAGTGCCTCGTTGGCCACAGCCTCTGAGAGGTTGCTCTTCGTGGCCTCCTCGAAGTAGCCTGCTGCCTGCATGTAGTTACCCTTCTGGTATTCCAGGAGGCCCAGGTTGTTAAAGGCACGGGCGTCATTGGGGTAAATCTCAGCAGCCTTCTTGTAGGCAGCCTCAGCCTGAGCCTGATTGTCGTAGAGGGTGGCGGCATAGAGCAGCTCATCGACGCTCAGCTGGCGGGCGTCGGCCTGCAGCTGGTCCTTAATCTGCTGATCGTCGCGGCCCACCACCGAGTAGTTGATGGTCATGCGGGCACGGCGCAGCTGGGGCAGGATGGCATCGGCCAGCTCGGCATATCCGGCCGAGATGTTGCGAATCTGCTGCTCGCGCTGTTCGGGATCCTGATACATCGAGAGCACGCGCAGGATGACGTCCTTGTCCTGGATGTTCGAGGCGCTCACCAGCTGCTGGAATCCCTCCCAGTCCTCAGCGGTGTACTTCGTCTCGAGGGCACCGTCGACCTTGGCCTTCTTCATCTGCTGCTTCACGTAGCCGGCGGCAGCGTCCTGACGGCGGCCAGCCAGACGGTCGTTGAAGTCGTAGCTGCCTTCGGGCGATGCGTAGGCGGAAATCTCAACGCCGTCCATGCGCAGGCCTTCCTGATCCTTGGCAATGTCGCCAAGCAGGCGCAGGAATTCCTTCACCGAGTTGTTCTTCAGCTCGCTGCTGCGCAGGTTGGCCTGGTTCACCAGGAACTGCACGTTGGCCTCCTGCTGCTGGGCAATGATGCGCTGGAAAGCGTCCTGGGCCAGGGCTGGCTGGGCGGTGGTGATGGTGCGCTTGTAGAGCTCGCTGGTCGACAGCACGCCGTCGGCCACCTTCACGGCGGGAACCTGCACCGTCTTCTTGCCTACCTTGGCATCGAAGGTCAGGTAGAGCTCGCTCTGCTCCATGGCGGGCAGATAGTCGAAGCTGGCCTTCATGGCATAGCGGCCGCCAACCTTATAGCTGATGGTCTGGTCGTTGCCCTTCACCTTCTCACCCTGGAAGGTAGCGCTCTGGCCCTTCACTGTCTGAAGGCCATTGGCACCCTGGAAGCGAAGCTCGGGCACTACGGTGACCACTGCCTTCTTCTTCATGTACTTCTCGGGGAAGGCACCGTTGATGGTGGCATCTACCTTACCTGCCTGCGACTCCAGGGGGTTGGGGGTTACGGTGAAATTGTCGGCTGAGAGAGCGCCAAGCTTTCCCGAGCACGATGTCAGCAGCACGGCGGCTGCCGACAGAACAAGTAGTTGTACTTTCTTCATTGTTAATTAGTTGTGGAATATGTGTGTGAATTGATTAAAGTCCCTGCAAGGCGCCCATGGCGCTTTTGCGGTGCAAAGGTACAACTTTTTATGGGAACAGAAGACAAGACGGGACTAAAAAAAGCTAAAAGGAGCGCCATTTGCTTTGCCATTCGCCCGATTTGTGCTACCTTTGCAGCAACTTTTCGAATGCTTGAAAGCAGAAATGACAATTAACAATAAGCAAGAAATGGAAATCATAAGCAACCAGCACTTTGAAGGTGAGCGACCTCTGTTCGAGCGCCACCACCTGCGACTGGAGGAGGTGACGATAGGCGACGGCGAGAGCGGCGTGAAGGAGTGTTCCGACATTGAGGCCGTGAACAGCCGCTTCTGGGGCAAGTATCCCTTCTGGCACGTGCACGGACTGAAGATCAGCGACTGCCAGTTTGACGCCGGTGCACGCTCAGCGCTGTGGTACACCGACCACCTGGACATGCGCCGCACACGCATTGACGCGCCGAAGATGTTTCGCGAGATGAGCGACCTGTACCTCGAGGACGTCGTGGTGAACGATGCCGACGAGACGTTCTGGCGCTGCCGCAACATCGAGGCACGCAACCTGGAGCTGCACGAAGGCACATACCCCTTCATGTTCTGCGAGAACGTGAAAATCGACGGATTGAAGAGCGACTCGAAGTACGTCTTCCAGTACTGCAAGCACGTGGAGCTGAACAATGCCCACATCGTGACGAAGGACTCGTTCTGGGAGTGCGAGGACATCACCATCACCAACAGCATCCTCGACGGCGAATACCTGGCGTGGCACTCCAAGCACGTGCGGCTGGTGAACTGCCACCTCATTGGCGAGCAGCTGCTGTGCTATGCCCACCATCTGGAACTGGAGAACTGCACGTTCGACAAGACCTGCAACCGCGTGTTTGAATACAGCGAGGTGGTGGCCGACATCCACGGGCACATAGAGAACATCAAGAATCCCACCAGCGGATATATCATTGCCGACAGCATCGGCAGCGTCACCATCGACGAGAACGTGCGCCAGCCCAACGACTGCAAGATTGTGACCCGCCAATGAAGTACAATTTCGACCAGATCATCGACCGCAGCGGCACAGGCTGCGTGAAGTGGGACGAGAATCCGCCCACTGCACCAAGCCTTCACTCCCCCACCCCAGTCGTTCCCCTCTGGGTAGCCGACATGGACTTTGCCGTTGCCCCAGCCATACAAGAGGCTGTGAGGTGCAGGGCTATGCACCCCATCTTCGGCTATACTCACGTGGACGATGACTACTACGAGGCCATCATAGCCTGGTTCCGGCGGCGCCACCAGTGGACCATCCGCCGCGAAGAGATACTCTACACCACGGGCGTCGTGCCTGCCATGAGCGTGGCGCTGAAGGCACTCACCATGCCTGGCGAGAAGGTGCTGATGCTCTCGCCCGACTATAACTGCTTCTTCTCGAGCATCCGCAACAATGGCTGCGAGGTGGCGGAATGTATCTTGCTGGGTAAGCACGACCCTTCAACCCTCGCCACACACTTTGAAGTAGACTGGCCCGCTTTCGAGGCCCTCTGTGCCGACGAGAAGTGCACGGTGTTCCTGCTCTGCAACCCCCACAACCCCACGGGCCGCGTATGGACTGCTGGGGAGCTGCAGCGCATGAACAACATCTGCATGAAGCACGGCGTGAAGGTGGTGAGCGACGAGATTCACTGCGAGCTCATCATGCCCGGACATCGCTTCCAGCCCTTTGCTGCCGTCAGCGAGGACTGCCGCCAGAACAGCGTCATCCTCAACTCACCCTCGAAGGCGTTCAACATCGCCGGACTGCAGATAGCCAACATTGTCTGCGCCCGGCCCGACTGGCGCCGCCGCGTTGACCGCGCCATCAACATCAACGAGGTGTGCGACGTGAACCCCTTTGGCCCTGTCGCCCTGAAAGCCGCCTATAACGAGAGTGAAGACTGGCTCGACGACCTCAACGAGTATCTTTGGGGAAACTACTGCGCCCTGTGCGATTTTGCCGCCAAGCACCTCCCCCAGTGGCATGTCTGCGCCCTGGAAGGCACCTATCTGCCTTGGGTCGACATCACCGCCACGGGCCTCTCCTCGCAGGACTATGCCAATCAGCTCTTAGAGCAAACCGGCGTCTGGGTGAATCCCGGCACGATGTACGGGCGTCACAGCGGCGAAGGCTACATCCGCCTGAACATCGCCTGTCCGCGCTCCCTGCTGATGGAGGCCCTTGGGCGAATAGCAAAGGGTTAGTCCTGTCGCCCCACGCCTTGGATGACAATGAGCAATAAAGTCTGAAATGATTACACAAAACTATAAACACTGATTATCACAATGGAAGAAGAAATTAAGACCACACTGCCCGAGAACGCATTTCGCGAACTGAAGGCTGGCGAGGAGTATGAACCGCTGATGTCGCCCCGTGGCCAGTACCCCGAGGTGAACTCGTGGTCGGTGACGTGGGGCGTGCTCATGGCCATGCTCTTCTCGGCCGCTGCTGCCTATCTGGGCCTGAAGGTGGGCCAGGTGTTCGAGGCCGCCATCCCCATCGCCATCATTGCCGTGGGCGTATCGACGGCAGCCAAGCGCAACAAGGCGCTGGGCGAGAACGTCATCATACAGTCGATAGGCGCCTGCTCGGGTGCCGTGGTGGCCGGCGCCATCTTCACCCTGCCAGCCATCTACATCCTGCAGGCGAAGTACGGGCCGGAGATGTCGGCATCGTTCGTGCAGGTGTTCATGGCATCGGCACTGGGAGGCATCCTCGGCATCCTGTTCCTCATTCCCTTCCGAAAGTATTTCGTGAAGGACATGCACGGCAAGTACCCCTTCCCCGAGGCAACGGCCACCACGCAGGTGCTGGTGAGCGGTGCCAAGGGCGGCGACCAGGCGAAGCCGCTCATCCTGGCCGGACTCATCGGCGGACTCTACGACTTCATCATTGCCACCTTCGGGTGGTGGAACGAGGTGGTGACCACCCGCATGATTGGCTGGGGTGAGACGCTGGCTGAGAAGGCAAAGCTGGTGTTCAAGCTGAACACCGGTGCCGCCGTGCTGGGCCTGGGCTACATCATCGGCCTGCGCTACGCCCTCTACATCTGTCTGGGGTCGCTGGCCGTGTGGTGGCTCATTGTGCCGGGCATGAACCTGCTGTTCCACGACACGGTGCTGAACCTGGGCGGCGAGCGGATAACGGAAACCGTGGGCAACATGACGGCTGAAGACATCTTCTTCAAATACGCCCGCTACATCGGCATTGGCGGCATCGCCATGGCTGGCATCATTGGCATCGTGAAGTCGTGGGGCATCATCAAGGGTGCCGTGTCGCTGGCAGGCAAGGAGCTGAAAGGCAGTGCCGGAGCCGATGCGACAGCCGTGCGCACGCAGCGCGACCTGTCGTTCAAGTTCATTGCCATTGCAGCCATCGTGGCCCTGCTCGTGACGTTCATCTTCTTCTGGCTGGGCGTGATGCACAACCTGATGTTTGCAGTGGTGGCCATCCTCCTGGTCACGTTCATCGCCTTCCTCTTCACCACTGTGGCGGCCAACGCCATCGCCATCGTGGGGTCGAACCCCGTGAGCGGCATGACGCTGATGACGCTCATCCTGGCCTCGGTGGTGCTCTCGGCAGTAGGCCTCAGCGGCACCGGCGGCATGGTGGCAGCACTCATCATGGGCGGCGTGGTATGTACGGCACTCAGCATGGCGGGCGCCTTCATCACCGACCTGAAGATAGGCTACTGGCTGGGAACCACCCCGAGAAAGCAAGAGTCGTGGAAATTCCTGGGCACGCTGGTATCGGCAGCCACCGTGGGCGGCGTCATCATGTTGCTTAACGAGACCTACGGCTTCACCAGCGGACAACTGTCGGCACCGCAGGCTAACGCCATGGCTGCCGTCATCGACCCCGTGATGAGCGGACAGGGCGCACCCTGGCTGCTCTATGGCATCGGAGCCCTGCTGGCCCTCATCATCAACTTCTGCGGAATGCCTGCACTGGCCGTGGCACTGGGCATGTTCATACCGCTGGAACTGAACACGCCCCTCGTCATGGGTGGTGCCATCAGCTGGTTTGTGACCACCCGCTCGAAGGACAAGGCGGTGAACGAGGCACGCGGTGAACGGGGCACACTCATTGCCAGCGGCTTCATAGCCGGCGGAGCCCTCATGGGCGTGGTCAGCGCTCTGATGCGCTTCGGTGGCATCAGCCTCGTGTCGGAAGAGTGGATGCAGAACCCCCTGTCGGAGCTCGCAGCCCTCGTGGCTTATATCCTGCTGGTGTGCTACTTCGTCCGTTCCACAAGGAAGTAACTTCCTGGTTGCTTGCAAAGCAAGAACCTTGCAATGGTCTAACGCCCGAATTGTGTTAATCCGCATTAGTCCGTGTAGTCCGTTGCTATAAAAGCCCTGCTATCGTTTTTCTTTACACGGATAATTCTGTAAAAATCGAAGGACAGCTTTGATGACAGAAAAGTACCGCTTTTCGGGTCAAAAAGCTGTCCTTTTCTGCCCTCAAAGCGGTACTTTTTCAAAAACGCTGTTTTGCAGCACTTTTTGCAAATCGGAATTACCTTTACATTCTGCCATCCCCAACTTAACTATTGCGCTGTTTGGCTGGCAGCCACATTTTCTTTTATTTCTGACTGCGGCGTGCCCTCAGCCCGTCGCCGTCATTATCAGAGATGGATGTCGCAGCCTATGCCCAGCACGCGGTTGGTGCGGGTGAAGTCGTCCTGAGTGGGTGTGGTGCGCTTGTAGTGACCATACTCCGTCTGGAAGAAGGCAGCTTTCAGGGTGACGGTGTTGTTGAGCTTGTAGTTGGCACCGAAGCCGATGCTATAGCTGTTCACCACAAACGATATGTCGCTCATGTACTGGTCGGTCAGTCCATAGCGGGTAAGCTGTCCGCCTAATGACACGGTGAGCTTGTCGTTGACGTCCCACTCGGCACCTGCCAGGAACTCGTTGGTGTTGAAGTCGAGCTTGTCCTGCGTGTTGCCGTACCACTCGGCCTGCTTGTCGAAGTAGTAATGCCATCCCAGGTTCACACGGAGGGGAGTGATGGGAGTCCACTGTGCACCCACAGTGAGGAGCGCCGGCTGGTCTTCGTTCACATTCTCTTCGTCCACGTACTTGTTGACGGCGTCAATGAGACCGGCCTCGAACACGGTCGACTCGTTCTTCATGCGTACCTGCGTCTTGAACTCGTACTTAGCGGCGAAGTTCAAGTGCTCGTTGAGCTGATAGTCGAAACCCACCACGGGAGCCACGCCCACGCCGGTCTGGTTGCAGAGCAGGTTCACGCCCTGTGAATACTTGGGCAGCTCGGCCATCATCTTCTGTGCCGTGGGGTCACTCAGCGATTCCATTCCAGCCTTCAGGGCAGCCAGCTCAGGAGTCATGGCAGCCTCGGGCACATTGTTCAGGATAGGCATCACCTCTCCAGCCCTTTCAGCGAGCTGCTGGCGCTGCACGGCCACATGCTGCAGCATCGAGCCAAAGTCGAGGTCGCCGCCGGCTGTCACCACCTGGATGTTGCTGATACGAGCCTTGTACGTAGCGTTGCCGTAGAGCAGGCGCAGACCGCCATAGACCGACATCTTCTCGTTGATTTTGTAGGCCGTTCCCAGCTGGAAGCCGTAGTAGTACTGTCGGCCCTCCATGTAGCTCTTCATGTTGTAGCCCTCGGTACCGTTGGTGTTGATGGCGTTTGTGGGCACAGGCAGACCGGCATAGCGATAGATAAGTGGTGAAGCAAGGTTGAGGCCTTCGGCCAAGCGGTCTAAGTCCATAAAGCCGCTGGCAATGGTTCCCACGGCACGCTCAAACGAGCCCAGGCCGTCTTCGTAGGTGCACTTACCGCCACCGCCAGGTACTGAGAAGTTGAACTGCATACTCCAGTTGTTTCTGTTCCACGCCAGTTGTATCGAGGGAATGACGGGAGCATCGGCCACGCCCTCATACTGCCGTGTGGTGCCGTTGCTGTTCTTGCGCAGGGCAAACAGATTGTCGGTCGACGTGATGGTGCGCGTCTGGTGGGCGTACTGCCAGTTGATGCCGAGATGGAATCCGTCGGGCAGGAAGGCCACGCCAGCAGGGTTACTATAGACGCCGTCGAGGCCGATAGCGGCATCGCGTGCGGGGTTTCTCAAGAAGTCAATGCTTTGATTGGTGTTTGTCAGAATACCACCTGCAGTGGCGGTGGTTGCTGCTGCCAGCAAAAGGCTGGCCAAAAATGCTTTTGTTTTCATTTTAGTTTATCGTGCTTTGAAAATCGGGTGCAAAGGTATAGAGTTAAATCTAAACAAATGCAAATGTGTGCCCGCACTTAACAATTATTAAGCAAAAACTTGCACATTGTTGCACAAAACGTGCTGTTTGTGCGTCTTTTTTCTGCACATTCATCCCACTTTCTGTGCAACGGCATTCCCGTTTTCGCCCGGCTTTTTGCATTGCTTTGCCATCAAAGATGGCGAACTTACTCCATCTCGGCAAAAAAAGAAGCGAGTTTCTTTGTTTTGCTCTCGATTTTTCGTCGCTCGGTTTACCGCTTTCGTAGCATGCGGAGAAAGAACTCTGGCTTCGCCGAAGATACTGCGTCTCGGAAAAATCCAAATATATTTGGTTTTTCGCTCGACTTTTCGTATCTTTGCCGCAAATTACCAAACCTATCACAACAATGAACAAACGCAAGACACTGGCGGTCGCCCTCATGGCCGCTGCCACCCTGGGTCTGAACGCCCAGAAGCCGATGACCGCACCTGCCGGCGGCAAGGCTATCAGTGACGAATTACTTGGTATCTTCTTCGAGGACATCAGCAGTGCTGCCGACGGCGGCCTCTATGCCGAACTGCTGCAAAACGGCTCGTTCGAGTTCAGCCCTGCCGAGCGCGACGGCTGGGGAGCCGGCACTGCCTGGAAGCAGTTGCGCCCGGGCCACTCGCTGGGCACCCTTCAGGTGCGCATGGACAGCCCCATCCACCCCAACAATCCCACCTACATGCGACTGCACACGGAGCGTGTGAAGGAGTATCACGACTATGCTGGCTGGAAGGGCTTCGGTCTTCAGAACGACGGCTTTGGCGGCATCTCGGTGAAGGCCGGGGCGAAGTATGACTTCTCGGCTTTCTTCCGCAACATCGGCGCTGCAAAGCAGGTGCGCATAGCACTGGTGGAGCCGCAGGGATGGGGCAAGGACCCGAAGCTGCTGTGCGATGCCACAATTGACGTGAAGGCAGCATCGTGGACTAAATACGACGTGACCCTCTCTCCCAATGCCACGTGCGAGAAGGCTGCGCTGCAGATACTGGTGCTGACGCTGGGCGACGTCGACATCGACCAGGTGTCACTCATGCCGCAGGAGACCTTCAAGGGCCACGGTATGCGTGCCGACCTGGCACAGGCCCTGGCCGACCTTCACCCGAAGTTCATGCGCTTCCCCGGCGGCTGCGTGGTGCACGGCGGTGGCGACGGCTTCTGGGACACCTACCGGTGGAAGACCACCATCGGCCCGAAGGAGCAGCGTCGCGGTCTGAAGAACACGTGGGGCTACCACCAGTCGATGGGGCTGGGCTACTTCGAGTACTTCCAGTTCTGCGAAGACCTGGGCATGGAGCCCGTGCCCATCCTGCCTTGCGGCGTGAGCTGCCAGGGTGCTAACGGTGGCTGGAACATGTGGCCCACACAGGCTCAGGACGTGCTGCCCATGAGCGAGATGGACGAGTGGGTGGCCGAGGCCATCGACCTCATTGAGTGGGCCAACGGCGACCCTGCCACGAACAAGTGGGCCAAGATGCGTGCCGACGCCGGACATCCCGCACCCTTCAACCTGAAGTATCTGGGCCTGGGCAACGAGGAGAAAATCAGCCCCGAGTTCATCGAGCGCTTCAAGTATATCTATGAGCGCGTGACGAAGGCTCACCCCGAGATTGTCATCGTGGGAACAGCAGGCCCCGGCTCGCACGCAGGCAACCCCGACTTTGAGGCTGGCTGGAAACTGGCCGAGGAGCTCGACATGCCCATCCTCGACGAGCACTACTACGAGCCGCGCGACTACTTCCTGAACAAGCGCCAGTACGACGGCTATCCCCGCGACCGCAAGACGAAGGTCTATCTGGGTGAGTATGCCGCCAAGGACAAGAAGCTCATCGACGCCCTGGCCGAGGGCCTCTACCTGCTCCACGTGGAGCGCAACGGCGACGTGGTGTGCATGACATCCTACGCACCCCTCTTCGCCCGCCGCGACAATACCAACTGGAACCCCGACATGATCTACTTCGACAACGAGCGGGCCTATCCCACATGCAGCTACTACGTGCAGCAGCTGTTCGGACAGAGCGCCGGACAGTACTACTACGGCGACTGCGTGAGATTCCAAGGCGACGAAGCTGGCGTGGAGCAGCCCCAGGAGGGTGTACACTACGGACAGTCGGTGGTGCTGAACGCCAAGACGCGCCGCCTCTATGTGAAGCTGGTGAACGCCACTGACGGTGCGAAGACGGCCGACATCGACCTGAGCCGCTTCAAGGGCATCAAGAAGAACGTCACGAAGACGGTGATTGCCGGTAAGGCTGACGACGAGAACAACTATGACGCCCAGCCCATCGCTCCGCAGACGGAGACGCTGAAGGCCAAGAAGAAGTTCTCGCTCGACCTGCAGCCCTACTCCATGGTGATGCTCGAGTACCAGCTGTAAGGTTCGCCAACGGCTGAACAGCCACAAAAGCGAGGGTGTGTGCCACACGCCCTCGCTTTTTTATTGTTGCCCGCTAAACACAATTCATCGTTCTGAATTTGCTTTGCTGTCAGTAAATCCAGACATTCAGACCATATCCAAGCCCTTCAAAACGCACTACACGCGACACTCCCGTGACCCCACCCCAGGCCCCTACCCTTGGAATGGAGGGGAGTTCCTGCGGATGAAGGCGGTAGCCGCTCACAACCCTTCCAAGGGGAGAGGGAGAAGCGTGAACCACCCCAAAAAAGTTTCAAGGGCTCTGAAACAAGTAGTTCAGGGCCGCCGAACTAATAGTTCAGGGCCGCCGAACCAATAGTTCAGCGGCCCTGAAACTGTTTTGACGCGGCAGACGCCTGTTTTTACGGCTACAGATAAGTGTTGTCGTCGATGCCCTGAAACATCGTGAGGAAGCGCTTCGCACGCAGCTGGCAGCGGCTGGCCTCTCGTTCGTATTTCGCTGGGATGGTCTTGCCCGTATGCTCCTCTTTGAACGTGCCTTTCTTCAGAGTGGCAATGTCGAGGGTCTCCAAAGGCCCGTCGAACCGCTTAGCCGTGAAGCGCAGCAGACGGTCGCCGTCGAACCACATACGCAGCTCGTAAGGCGTCATGTTACCAGGTTCCTCCACATCGGGCGTGATGGCATAGATGAATCTCACGTTGCCCTCGTGGTCGTAGAGATATTCCTCGTAGAACTCGCGGGCAGCGAAATTGTACTTGGCCGTGACGAAGAGCAGGCAGTGGTCGTCGTAGGGACTAAAATCCTCTTCGTCGTCCGACGGTTCCGGCTCTATATCGTCGTAGTACATGCGTATGTACTCGTTGTGAGGGCCTGTGCCGGGCAGGTTCTGTGCCACATGCAGGTCGAAATACTCCGGCGGAATACCCTCCGCTGGGAATTCGTCGCTCATCAGGCCTATCCATTCATGCACATTCTGATACGCCTTGCGTATGCTTTCAACGGTGTTCTGGGCGACGGTCGGCAGGGCCCAGGCTGCACATAGCAACAAGGTAAATAGTGCTCTCTTTCTCATGGTCGTCTCGTTTTGCTGTTACTGACAATGATTCTATCACTCGGGCCGTTGCCAACGGCATGTGGCGTACGAGGCCGCTGACCTACTGGCGCACCACAATCTTCCGCGAGAGGATGGTGCCGTCGGCGGCACGGCTCAGCTCAATGCAGGGGCCCGTGGCGTGGCGGGCTGTCAGTCGGATGCCGTTCATCGAGTAGAGGTCTACCGAACAGGCCTCGGCCGACAGGCGATAGCCTAAGTGTGTGGCCGTGGCCGAGCCTCCCATGCCAGTGGGTGGTTCGGCATTGGCTGCTATACAGAGTTTGTCGAGGCAGGCGCCGTCTTCGCGTCCGCCCAGCAGTAACTGGTGCTGGCCCGTCTGCAGCGTGCCGTGGAAGAGTTCTTTCCAGTCCCACGAAGTGGTCTGCAAGCCATTGGCAAAGTTGCTCATGGGGCCGTCTACACCCACCCAGTAGCTGTCGTCGTCCCAAGTGGGGCACAGCACGCGTGCATAGATGTAATAGGTGTCGGCAGTCTTCACGCTGAAGTCGGCCACGAGCATGTGGGCACTGTCGGCAGGTGCGGCACTGGCCGTCTGGTCAACGGTCATCAGGTACTTGCCGCCCGAGGCAGCGCCGTCCTCCACCAGTTGGAAAGCGGTGCCTACGGTGTTGGTGCGCAGGCTCTCAGCCTCAATCCATAAGGCCTCGCCGTAGCTGTCCTCCTCGTCGTCGGCAGCCAGGGGACCAGTCTTCGTGAAGAGCTCCAGGTCGACGCAGCCGCCCATCGTCTCGTAGCCTTTGGCGTTCAGGTGCAGCCAGTCGTTCTCGAAGAGGAACTGCGACTGCATGGCGATGGTGTCGTCGGGATTGCGCACCGCCAGGTCGAAGTCAATCACGCCATCGAGCATCTGCGTGGTGCGTATCCACTTGTTGATGGTGCTGCGGCCTTTCTCGTGGTCTTCACTATAGTAGCTGTTGCCCTTGAACGGGGTGATGGTGCCGCCAAACACGCGGATGCCCTTCTGATGGGCCTCGCGGATGATCTGCTTGTAGACATCGATGATGCGCTTGGCTGTCTGAACGCCGTTCTGAGCACCGCCCAGATCGTTCACAGCCTCGAACAGGATGATCCACTTCACCCCCTCCTGCCCCAGCAGGTCGCGCTGGTAGCGGCTGGCACCGGTGGGGCCAAGGCCTCCGCCAAGCACGCAGTTGCCGCCAATGCCCATGTTGAGCACACCCACCTGACTGGTTGCCTCGTTGGCCAGCAGACGGCGCGAGAGCACGTCGGCCCAGCGGTTCTGCTGGTTCGTGGTTGAGCCACGGCCATCGGTGATGCTATTGCCCAGGATGGCCACGGCACCGGCCTCCTCGGGTGCCTCCACCTCCAGGGCCAGGATGTTGTACCAGTGGTCAGTCGTGGTGGCGCCGCTGAAGTCGGTGGTGTTGCCCGACTTCAGGTACGACGTGGTGCGCGAGCCGGGATGGCCGCTCACGTTCGTCGACGAGGCTGAGCCGTAGTGGATGGTGATGGCCACGTTCTGACGACTGTCGAGATGAAGGTCAACGGGGTCGGACGTCACCTTGCCCTTCGCGGGGATGGTCACCCCGGCATTGCCGTTGAAGGTTAGGCTCACCGTCGACGACTCGTCGATGGCGCTGCTGCTGCCAGCAGTCTTGGCATAGGCCAGCTCAACGGCCTTAATCTCAGTGCTACCGTTGCTGAACTCGTTGGTCAGCTTCAGGCGCACCCGCTCGCCGCCAATCGACACTTGCACTATCTGGCGCAACGAATTGCCACCCAGTCCAGGCGATGGCGGATTGTTGTGCGACTCTACCAATTGCGGGGCAGTGCCCCACGTACCTACCCAGTGGCCGGTTGCCGACGCGGCATTTGCCTGCTGTCCTGCGGCCATAGCAGCGCCTGCCGTCAGTAGGCAGGCCAGCATCCATGCTATTCTTTTCATCGTGTTTTAATGGTTTGTGTTACTATTTGCCGCCAAAGATACGTTTTTTTTCCCAATCACACACCGATTAAATGGCAAAAAAACAGCCTATGCAGCAAATTCAAAAAGAAATAAAACCACCGTGATAATGCGTGGGCGCAAAGGGCGGATGATTTAGTGTTCGTTGCTATTTGCCGACAAAGGTACAAAAAAGGGGGCGAAAAGCAAAAGATAAGCGGAGAAAAGTTGTAACTTTGCAGCAATCTTTTCGATACAACGAAAGCAGACATGAATAATAACAATACAGACCCCCACCCCCTGTCCCTTCCTTCAAGGGGAGGGACAGGGGGTGGGGTCTGTAACTTAAGTAAAAATGATGAAAGATGCTTGAACCAACACTGCACTATTATCACCTGGGGGCGGGCGTGACAGCCTTCAGCACGACACGCCATGGCGGCTATAGCAAGGGGCGCTACGGCGAGTTCAACATCAACCGCTATTGCGGCGACGACGAACAAGCCATCGGACGGAACCGCGAATTACTGTGCCGACTCCTGGGCATCGACGACAACCGGCTCCTGATGCCACACCAGGTTCACCTCACAGAGACGGCCGTGGTGAACGATGACCTGCTGGCGCTGGCAACGGAAGCACAGCGCGAACGGCTCGATGGATTCGATGCTTTGATGACCGATGTGGCAGGCGTTTGCATCGGTGTGTCGACGGCCGACTGCATTCCAGTACTTCTCTACGACCCAAGGCACAGGGCCGTCTGTGCCATCCATGCCGGATGGCGTGGCACCGTGCTGCGCATAGTGGAGAAAGCGGTGGCAAAGATGGCGGCCGTCTATGGCACCCAGCCCAGTGATGTCATGGCGCAGATAGGGCCTGGCATCGGTCTCGACAGCTTCGAGGTGGGCGACGAGGTTTTCGAAGCGTTCGCCGATGGTGGATTCAGCATGGGAAGCATCAGCAAGCGGCTGCCAACTACCGATGGAATGGGGGAAAAATGGCACATCGACCTGCCCGGATGCAACCGCCTCCAGCTGCTGTCAGCGGGTGTCGGGGCTGACCACATCAGCGTCTTGCCCGTATGCACTTTTCAGCAGGCGGACAACTTCTTCTCTGCCCGACGACTGGGCGTCAACTCAGGCCGCATCTTCACTGGCATCATCATCAACTCTACTGAGGCTACTGAGCAGGCCCGTCGTAGGTGCAGTTGATGTTCTGGACAACGGTGGCGGAGGCGCCCACCGAGCCCGTGTGCTGAAGCATCAACCCGCCAAAGCTGTTAGGACGGACAACGGGAGCGGTGAGCTGCTGGTGCTGGTCGCCGTTTTCAATCAGGGCCGTGAGCTCGCTGCCCTTGACTGAGAGAGCTACGCGACAGCCTCGGCGGAACAGCACGCATTTCTCGGGAGCACATATAGGGGCGACGCTGCCATTCTGATACTCCACCAGCAGCACCTCCACAGCATGGTCGTAGTCGGGGGTGCGACGGAAGCGCAGGCCATAGCCAGTGAGCGAACGGGTGTCGAACTTGATGCAGAGATCCAGATACTGGCCCGTGGCGCTGCCGAAGCCCTGCCCTGCCGACTTACAGGGCGCCAGCTCTACGGTCAGCGTCTGGTCGGCATAGTGCTCGTCGGTCAAGCCAGTGTACATCATCCGCGCCCCACGCACGTTCTGAATCATGCCGTAGCAGCCTTCTGCCCCATCCAAGCCCTCGCCGTAGCACCAGGCCGGCCGAACGGTATCAGCGTTCCAGTCGTAGTCCTTCGTATCGGCTGGCTTGAAGGCATCCAGTGTCCAGCGGCCTGGCCTCAGCTCGGGCTGGTTCGTCAGTGGCAGCAGGGGGGTGGTGACGGGCATGGGTACATCGGGCGGCGTAGGCACGTCGAGGGGCCTGCCGTTCAGCGTGCAGTTCTCCATCAGGCACCGTTTCTTTGGGTCGGGCTTCTTCGTCCAAGCTATCGTCAGGTTCGGGTCGTCGCTCGTCCAACGACAGTTGCGCATGGTCACAGGGCCCGAGACCTTAGTAAGATACTGCACCCCCTGCGTCTTCGAGTGTATGTCGCAGTCCTCGAACAGGGCCCCCTGTGGCGAGGTGGTGTAGAAGGGTTTGCTTGAGAAGAAGGTGAAGCGGCAGTGGCGATAGGTGCCAGTGCCACACAGGGCATCGTCGGTGCACTCGAAGTAGCAGTCGGAGAACAGCGCCCGGCGTGCCCCCGCGAACGGACAGAGGTTCAGCCGCGAGATGAAACGGCAGCGGCGGGCCTCGTAGCGGTCGCCCTGGCAGATGATGAGCTGTGCCTGAACGATGGCATCGGCTCTGCGCCGGCGGCTCTGCCGTGGGTCGCGCCGATAGTCGAGGTCAACGTTGCAATAGTTGCCGAAGGTGAGATTCTCGGCCTGAATATCGTCGCCAGTGATGTGGAGCATCGTGAAGTTACCCTCCGCCCCTTGCGTCTGGCCTCGGTTGCAGGCCAGCACCACGTCCTCCGGACTGCTGCCGGTTCCTACGAGGCGTGTGCGGCTGAGCCGCACCTTCATGCCGAAGGGAGTATTCTCGCCTGGCAGCGGCTTCCTGACGGCAGGGTCGTCGGGGTTATCAATCCAGTACACCCCGGGGGCAATATGAATGGTAGTCCACACGCTGTCGGCCCCCAGCCCCTCGGCATAGCGCAAGGCCTCGTTCACGGTGGCGAACATGGCCTTCCGCGTGTTTGTGCGTTTCTGTCCGTCCACGAAGAGGTGGTGCTCGGTCTGAGCAGAGAAAGCCGCCCCACACCAGAGCACCGCCAAAAGTAAAGCATATAGTTTCCGTAGCATATTTGTAAGAAGAGTTTAGTTTGTCATCAGCGGCAAAGATACGAAGAAGTTTTGAGACCGCCATAAAATAATAGGGCAAAAATAGTGTAGTATAAAAATAATTAGTACCTTTGTCGCCGTAAAATCTATCACCATGATGAAAAAAGCCTTTCTTTTCCCCCTTTTGCTGGCTGCCCCGTTGCTGTTGCAGGCCGCCAAGCCAACCTATTCACTCGTCGTTTACAACACCCGTTGCCAGACTATCACCGGCTTTGGCGCCGCCAGCTGCGATGGTGCCATGAAGCCGTTTGGAGACGACACCTCGCCAGCAAGCAAGCTGTACGGGGCAAAGTCGAAAATAGGCCTGAACATCATGCGTATGGAAATATCGCCCAGCTTCACTGGCGACAACTGGGGCGACTACGACTGGAACGGCTCGCTGCCATCGGCCAAGGTGGTGAAGAACCGCGGCGGCATCGTCTTTGGCACACCATGGTCGCCTCCTGGTGAATACAAGACGAACGGCACCGCACAGGGCGGCAACTCGGATAGCCAGGGCAACCAGCGGGGCAAGCTGCGCGAGGACTGCTATGTGAAATTCTTCCCCTGGCTGAACACGTTCCTGAAGTGGATGAAAGACAAAGGCGTCAGTGTGGATGCCGTGTCTATACAGAACGAGCCCGACTGGTGGGTGGACTACTCCGGCTGTCTCTATGACCCCCAGGATCTGGTGAAACTGGTCAAGAACTATGCCTACATGCTCGACCGAGAGGCCAACCCGGGCGTGCGCCTCATCAGCGGCGAGAGCCTGGGCTTCACCCAAAACTACACCGACCCGCTGATGCAGGACACGGCCTGCCGCAAGCAAATAGACATCGTGGCCGGTCACCTCTACGGCCATGCTCCCCTGCAGTATATGAAGAAGTCGGCTGTGCTGCCGGCCAAGTACGGCAAGGAGGTGTGGATGACGGAGCACTCGGTGACCGACAACATCGACCACCTGCCCAACTGGCACGAGAACCTCATCTTCGCCGAGGAGCTGAACGAGTGTATGCTGGCCGGATGCACGGGTTATATCTACTGGTACATGCGTGCCCACTGGGCCTTTGTAGGCACTGGCGAGACGAAATATGGCACTGCCAACAAGAAGAACGAGCTGCTGCCCCGAGCCTTCGTCATGTCGCACTTTGCCAAGCACGTCACCGGCTCCACACGCCTGTCGACCTCGAAGGACAAGACCGAAGGGGAAGGTGATGCCTTTGAGTATTCGGCATACATCAAAGGCGACTCGCTGATTGTCATGGCCATTGACACAACGGCAACGGCTCGCGACCTGAAAATCACACTGCCCTACACAGTGAAGAGCGGTATGCACCTGCTCTCGACCGGAAACGAGACGGAGAACCTCTGCCAGAGCCTGACTCTCACCATCGACGAGCCCACGAACCAGATTACCGTCGAGATGCCGGCACGAAGCCTGAACACCTATATCTTTATGATAGACCAGGGCAGCGCTGCCATCGAGGACGTGAAGTCTGCCGACACAGCGCCCAAAGCCTACTACGACCTGCGCGGCCACAGGCTGACGGCCCCCAGGGGGCTCTGCATAGAACGGTCGGCCGACGGCCATTCCAGGAAAGTAGTCTTTTAGCCCTACTAAGGCCCGCGACCTACCTACGAACGGCCACAACAAAAACGCGCCGGCATACACCAAGGAAAGTCATGGGCAAGTGACATAATAGCAAAGCGGTGCTTTATCAACGGCAAAGCGGTGTTTTATCAACGGCAAAGCGGTGCTTTATCAACGGCAAAGCGGTGTTTTACGGATGGTAAAGCACCGCTTTGTTATACCCGACGAGGACTTGCGATTAGTAACAACTATTACTGTCCGCTAAAACTTTGGCGTCGGACTATCTCGTGCATTTGCATCGGACGAACTCGGACTATCTCGGACTATTTCGGTCATTCCGTGTAAGTCCGTGTAAGTCCGTGTCATTCCGTGTAAGTCCGTTTAGTCCGTTGCCAAAAGCCCTCGTTACGGTTTGAGTGCGATGGCGGATGATTATCCCCAAAAACGTTTGAATACGGCGCAGACGGCCTTCTACTGAACCGACTGGCTGCCTACGGGGTAAACAGCCGGCCCGTTAATCCTCCTTAAACTTAATCTGGCAGTCGTCGAGCGACTCGATGATGGCCAACGACTCAATGCGGCGGATGCCCTCAGACTGAAGAAGCTGACGGCCATGCTGAAACTCCTTCTCGATAATGAAACCCATGCCCTCAATCGTTGCCCCTGCCTGACAGCAAAGGTCGATGATGCCCTTGCCGGCATTGCCACAGGCCAGGAAGTCGTCGATGAAGAGTACATGGTCGTCGGACGTGAGGTACTCCTTGTTGATTACCACCTGGTAAGAACGGTGCTTAGTAAACGAGTGCACCTCGGAACGATAGAAATCCGACATCGTGGAAGGCACCTTCTTCTTCACATACACCACGGGCAGTTCCATCAGGTAACCCAGCATCACGGCAGGAGCAATGCCCGAAGCCTCGATAGTGAGAATCTTGTTCACATTCAAGTCGGCAAAACGGCGGATAAACTCGATGGCCACCTGCTTCATCAGGTAAGGATCCATCTGGTGGTTCACAAAGCGGTCAACCTTCAAGATGCCGCCCTCAAGGCAACATCCTTCCTGCAGGATGCGGTCGCGTAATACTTTCAAAGCCATAAGCAGAGGGCTATTTACTTTAGAAGTTCATTATCTTTCGGAGCCAATAACCAAAGCGCGATATAAGCCAGCAGGCCTGTGCCCAAACCGAAGAACAGTAAGAGGAAAGCCACTCTTACCAACAGCGGGTCGACATTGAAATATTCGGCCAAGCCACCACACACGCCACCCAGTTTCTTGTCGCGGGTGGACAGATAGAATCTTTTCTGCTGCATAGCAAATACTAATTTTCGGCAAAGATACAACCTTTTTTTGATTTAACTCGCAAAAGTCGAAGAAAAGTTATAACTTTGCACCACTAAACTAAAAGACAAATGAAAGAGATTTATCTTGCCGGTGGATGCTTCTGGGGAACGGAGCACTACTTCAAACAGATTCAGGGCGTTGTACGTACGGAAGTGGGCTTCGCCAACGGAAACACCGAGAACCCCACGTACAAAGAGGTTTACACCGACCTGACGGGCTTTGCCGAGACGGTGCATGTGGAGTACGACGAGCAGGTGGTCGACCTGGAGTTTCTGCTCCGGATGTACTTCAAGGCCATCGACCCCGTGAGCCTCAACCGCCAGGGCCATGATGAGGGCACACGCTATCGCACCGGCGTCTACTACACGTCGGACGACCAGCTGCCAACAATAAATAAGGTGTTTGCCGAACAGCAGGCACTCCTCTCACAGCCCATCGCCGTTGAGCGCCTGCCGCTGAAGAACTTCTACACCGCAGAAGAATACCACCAAGACTATCTGGACAAGAATCCCGACGGCTACTGCCACCTGCCCACCGCCCTCTTCGAGTTTGCACGCCAGACTCGTCCGACCTCTGCCTCGGCATAGGTCACATGCCGCCCAGCGTGCTCCCGCTGTCAGCAAGGACAGGGAAGCGGGAGCATCAGATGCCCGTCACAACGAAACGGGCGCCTTTGGTGTATTTCTTGTCGAGCACAATGCTATAACCCATTGAGATGGCAAGACGACGGGCCAGAGACAGGCCAATGCCAAGGCTGGTCTGGGCGGGCGATAGGCGCACGAAGGGTTCGAAGATGCGCTCAGCATCAGCAGCGGGAATAGCCGGGCCTTCATTGCTGACGGAGATGGCGTAGGTGCCATTGTCATCGGCATGACAGGCCATCTGCACGGTGCCACCTGTGGCGTACTTATCAACATTGTCGAGCAGGCAGTTGAGCAGTTCCTGCAATTGAGGATTGGTGTAGACCATCACGTCGTCGGCCACATCGGTGCTGAATGCTTTGGCCAGTTCACGATTCTGTTCTATAGCCGAAGGATGCAGGTCGTAGCTGTTCAAGACGGAGCGTGCCATTTCGTTCAACCCCACCCTGTCTGGCTTAGGCAACTGCACATCGTCATCGTAGAGGCTGAACATAACCAGCTGACGGGTAGAGATGGCCACATGGTAGGCATCACGG
>JAILPA010000085.1 GCA_024690505.1 Prevotella sp. | reverse complement strand
TGCGCCTTCTGTTCACAAATAGGGGAAGAAAATACATATGACCTAATAGAAGAAGTTAAGGAACGCATTGCCAAGTTGAGACAGAGAGGTATTTCACAATACATCTTAGAAAAACTGGTTCATCCTGATGATAGACTGAGTAGATTGGTAATTTCAAAGGACTATAGGTTGGTATTGCCGGACTATAACAATATGGAAATCAAGATGGAACCTTTGGTTAAAGCTATCTTCTTGCTTTTTCTGAATCATCCTGAGGGTATCTTGTTTAAGCATCTGCCTGACTATCGTGAAGAACTGACAAAGATATATATGAAGCTGAAGCCATACGGCATAAGTGAAAGGACGTTACAGAGTATTGAGGATGTAACTAACCCTCTGCTGAACTCCATCAACGAGAAGTGTGCGAGGATTCGAGGCGCTTTTGTGGGACAGTTTGATGACCATATGGCTAGACATTATTATATAGACGGTAAGCGAGGGGATGTGAAGAAGATCTCACTGCCTCGCGACTTAGTGGTCTGGGAATAAAATCGCATTTTCACAAGCCTTGTGGAGCAAAATCGTTTGGTTGCTGAGTTAGAAATGACTAACTTCGCAACCAAATTTAATTTTGTAGTGATTATGAAACAGAAAGGTAACATGGCGCAAAAGCCAAAGAATGAAAAAAGTCAGAAGGATGGGCAAGCAAAAAAACAGCGTATCTTTAACTTGATTATCCTCGATGAGAGCGGGTCAATGGAGACTATAGCCAAACAGGCGGTCAGTGGCTTGAATGAAACTTTCCAAATTATTCGGAATGCTCAGAAAGAGCATCAAGAGCAGCAGCATTTTATCACGTTCGTGACTTTCAATAGTGCCAGGATTAGAACGGTGATGAACCGTCAAGCGGTGGATTGTGATGAGAAGTTGAAATGGACAGACTACCAGCCAGATGATTATACACCACTCTTTGATGCGATGGGGCATTCTTTGAATGACTTAAAGTACCATGTAGGTAACGAGGATGTTGTTCTGGTGACCATCATAACTGATGGGGCAGAGAACGCCTCCAGGGAATATTGTGGTCGGGATATTAAGAATCTCGTGGCAGAATTGAGGGCAAGGGGCTGGGTGTTTGCATACATTGGCACAAATCAGGATGTAGATGCTGTTGCGGATGACATGGGTATTCGTAGCAGAATGAGTTACGAGTATTCTGAATCTGGGGCAGAATGTATGTTTAACATAGAACACAGCAGCAAGAAAAGGTTCTTTGATAGGTTGCATCGTGAGGGTCCACGATTTGCGATGGAATACGGTTATGATTATTTCAATCCAGGCAATGAGGATGCCATCAAGCATGAGGATGTCATCAAGCATGATGATGAACCTGAAAAGGAGCCTGATACTACAGAGCCAGAGAAAACAGTGGGATTTTGGGGTAAGATTAAGAACTATATATTGGGATAAATTATGACGGATTACGAGTACATTTTGCAACAGGCAAAGAAAGCTCATTATTCTAACTGGAATGATGAGGAGTTAAGGAAGTGTGTGGATATGCTCATTGGACTGACACACGACCAGTTGTTCTCTCTATATACCAGCAAGTGGCTGAAAGGCGATAAATTGATGAAAGAGGAGGTGTTCAAGTGTTTGTTTGCTGATAAGATAGGCAAGCGGGAAGAGCGTATCAAGAACTTGTCAACGGATGAACTTATTGAAGAGTTCAGGGACAAGAAGAGCGGTAACGTGTCGCTGATTAGGAATGAACTGAAGTCCCGATACAAGGAGAATATGGGCGATGACAGAGTCAAGATTACGATTGCATTCAAGGAATCGTCTGAAGGCGATCAGGCATGGGTGGAACATCAAGAACGGAAAGATATGTATGGAGAATAAAGACGAAAGATATGATGAGTTTTATAATAGGAATAGTTGCTTTTGCAGTTACATACAATATCTGGCGCTACTATCATGAGGATAATGACAACGATTACAGTACTGTTACTCCTATATCCACAGACAACAATAAAGAAGAAATAGCAGAAACTCATATGGAAGAAAAAGTAGCAACCAGGCAACTGGTATTGGAAACTATTGAGAGTATTGGGAGTGAGCCAGGGTTCACGGAAGATGGGCGCATTCGGTTTGACTATCAGGGAACAGCATTCCTGATGGAGGCTTCGGATGGTTGCTTGGGGGTGAACCTTATTTGGCCGTGGTGCTATAGATGTTCTAAATTCGACATTGATGAGTTCGCAAGGGTTCGTCAGGTGGTGAACGAGATCAATCTGTGGGGTACGGTAACGGTCTGTTACGGCATAACAGATTCTGACGATGTGGCTGTGCATATCAAGAAACATTTCCTTTTCCTGAAGGAGATTCCACATTTGGACTACTATCTCAAGGCCGTGATTGACAGTTTTTTCCAGACAGCCAGGGAACTGGATGTGGAGATAGAGAAGTGCCGGCTGGCGGAGTCGGGCAGGTAGCGCTGATGCGTCTAGTTTAGTGAGAATAAGAACATGAAGTATGATACTAATAAGAAAGGACATAACAAAGACATTATGGAAACATCGGACAATCAATATAAGGAAATGAAGAGTGATAATGGCTACACCAATATGGCAGCGTTGTCTAAGGATTTCATACGCAGATTACAGGAGAGTGTGGTAAATGACGAGACGCCAGATGTGTCTTCTGGTTTTCAGCGATTAGACGCTCTGATAGGCGGTTTTGAGAATGGGAAAGTGTACGTTGTTGGGGGAAGGCCTTGTATGGGAAAGGAGGAGCTGATTCTGTCAATGATAAGAAACATCACAATGGAAGAGGTTCCTGTACTGCTGTTTTCTACTAACCAGAGGAAACAGGACTATGTGCAAAGGCTACTATCCATTCATTGTGACATCCCGACATTACGCCTGCAACAAGGGCGAATGGAGGCGCTCGAATGGGAAAGACTGGAGCAAAGGATTGGCTCTATAACGGATGTGCCTCTGTTCATACATGATAGTTTGGACTTGCCGCTAAGCGATTTGGAGGAAACAGCAAAGGGTTGTCTCAGGGATAATGGTGTGCGTATCATTTTTATCGATTGTCTGCAAATGATAGATTTCTCTGAAAAGGACGAAACATCTCCTGAGAGGATTGCGAGGGTGATGATTTCTCTGAAGCGGCTGGCTTCTATGCTCGAACTGCCAATCGTTGTCGGGTCAATGTTGAGCAGAAGCGTAGATTATAAGAGCGCGTTTTATGGTAAGTGCCCTCGACTGAGTGACTTGCTTTATTCAGGCTATGTCGAGGAACTCGCAGATGTAGTTATCATGGTGTATCGTCCTGAGTATTATCATATCTATGAGGATGAACGTGGTCGGGATCTGCATGGTCTGATTGAAATTGAAGTGAAGAAGAATGCGCTAAGGTCATTGGGCGGCATTTCTATGGATTATCACCAGAAGACAGGTGCTATCTGCGAAAGGAATATGATGGGCCAATCTACTTCACCGCTTATTAGTCTGGCAGGTTTTGAGGCAAGTAACAGTGCCGTGAGAAGGTTAGTCCAAACTCTCAGCCTTGAAGAACTGGGATTTTCAAGTTGAGTGGCACGTCTTTTCCTTCTCTTGCCTCGAAGTTAGGCTTTGACCGCCTCAAAGTTACGTTTCTCTTGCCTCGAAGCTACGCTTTGACCGCCTCAAAGTTACGTTTCTCTTGCCTCGAAGTTACGTTTTGACCGTCTCAAAGTTACGCTTCTCTTGCCTCAAAGTTACGCTTTGATTTAATCTTTCTTCCACTTTTTGCGTGAGTTTCAGATTTTATTTGTAATTTTGCACGCAAATAGTGGATTGTATAGTTATGAGAAAGTGGTTCATTATCATACTTTGGTCGTTGCTTACCCTGTCAGTTCTGAGCGTGGTGGGTGTCTTCTGGGCCATTTCCGAGGGGAAGTTGGGCAACATGCCTTCTATTGAAGATTTGCAGAATCCTATCAACCGCTATGCTTCGCAGGTGTATTCGAGCGACGGCAAGCTGATGGGTACTTACAGCCTGAGCCGCGAGAACCGCGTGATGATAGACTACTCGCAGCTGCCCAAGCACTTGGTGAATGCTCTTGTCGCTACTGAGGATGCACGATTCTTCGAGCATTCGGGCATTGACTTCTACGCTTTGGGGCGAGCTATAGTGAAGCGTGGCATCTTGCGCCAGAAGAGTGCAGGCGGTGGCTCCACTATCACCCAGCAGCTGGCCAAGCAGCTTTACAGCGATGTGGCTCATTCCTCGCGTGAGCGTATGCTCCAGAAACCCATAGAGTGGGTGATTGCCGTGAAGTTGGAGCGGGCCTATACGAAGGAGGAGATTATTGCATTGTACTTGAACAAGTTTGACTTCCTGAACAATGCCGTAGGTATCAAGACGGCATCGAACACTTACTTTTCCAAGGAGCCATCGGAGCTTTCGTTGACTCAGGCCGCCACACTGGTGGGCATGTGCAAAAATCCCTCGTATTTCAATCCCAAGCGCTACCCCGAGCGTAGTGAAGAGCGGCGCAACGTGGTGCTGAACCAGATGGTGAAGGAGGGCTACCTCAGCAGGAGCGAATACGACAGTTGCGTGAAGGTGAAGTTGGTTGACGACCTGAAGTTCCATGTGGCTGACCACACCGAGGGCATCGCTCCATATTTCCGCGAGTTTCTGCGCCACTACATGATGGCGAAAGAGCCTATGGAGATGAACTACGACGACCACACTAAATATGTGCTCGACCGTATTGCCTGGGACGAAGATCCACTTTATGGCTGGTGCAACAAGAACAAGAAGCGCAACGGCGAGCCTTATAACATCTATACTGACGGCCTGAAGATCTACACGTCGATTGATTCGCGTATGCAGCAGTATGCCGAAGAGGCCTGTCGAGAGCATGTGGCGGGATACCTGCAGCCGGCTTTCGACAAAGCCAACAAGAGCAAGCGCAATGCCCCTTACCCCAACAGCAAAACCGATGCCGAGGTGAAGTCGCTGATGCGCAAGAGCATTCGCCAAAGTGAGCGTTACCGCGTGCTGAAGGAGGCAGGTGCCAGCGACGAGGAGATAGACCGCTCGTTCCACACGGCCGTGCACATGCAGATCTTTACCTATCATGGCGAGCGCGACACGGTGATGACGCCGTTCGATTCTATCCGCTACATCAAGTCGTTCCTGAGGACGGGATTCGTCAGCATGGATCCCAGCAACGGTCATGTGAAAGCCTATGTGGGCGGTCTCGACTTCACCCAGTTTGCCTATGACATGGCAGCCCAGGGGCGTCGCCAGGTGGGTTCTACCATCAAACCGTTCCTTTACTCACTGGCCATGCAGAACGGCCTGACGCCATGCAGCGAGGCCCCCAACGAGCAGCGCACTTACGAGGTTCCCGGTTCGCGGCCGTGGACACCGCGCAACGGCAGCCGTGCCCGCTATGGCGAGATGGTGACGCTGAAGTGGGGACTGCAACAGTCGAACAACTGGATTTCAGCCTATCTCATCAACCGTCTTGGGCCCGATAAATTCCTGAAGCTACTCCGTGAATACGGCATTCGCAACCCGGAGATAAAAGCCACGTTGTCGCTCTGTCTGGGCACGTGCGAGAACACTGTGGCCGAGATGGTGAGTGGCTACACGGCCTTTGTCAATGGCGGCGATCGTGTGGCTCCGCTCTTTGTCACTGAGATTCGCGACAACAACGGTCACACGCTCGATACGTTCTATCCGCGCAAGAACAAGGTCATCAGTACTGAGAGTGCCCACAAGATGATCTACATGCTGCGGGCTGTGGTCGACGGCGGAACTGGTAGCCGACTGCGCAACCGCTATGGCATCACCGCTCAGATGGGCGGTAAGACCGGTACCACCAACTCTAACAGCGACGGCTGGTTCATGGGCGTGGCCCCCAGGCTCGTGTCGGGCTGCTGGGTAGGCGGCGAAGACCGTGACATCCACTTCGACAACATGACCTACGGTCAGGGTGCCGCTATGGGCCTGCCCGTGTATGCGCTCTTCATGAAGCGCGTCTATGCCGACGAGAGCCTTGGCTATTCGCAAAGTGAGAAGTTCGATATTCCTTCCTCGTTCGACCCCTGTTATAGTGAAGACAACATGGAGGTGGTCGATGAAGAGATGGAGGAGAAGCTCATGGAAGAAGAGGAAGAAGGCTCTGAAAGCATTATCGACTTGATGGAGATTGTGTCAGACGAATATGAAGAATAACCAACATTGATAATAACAGAATGAAACATCCGTTGAGAAGCAGTGTATGCACTGAGGGGCGCCGCATGGCTGGCGCCCGTGCCCTGTGGGTGGCCACTGGCATGAAGCATGAACAGTTTGGCAAGCCCATTATTGCCATTGTCAATTCTTTCACACAGTTCGTGCCAGGCCACACCCACCTGCACGAGATAGGCCAGATAGTACGCGAGGAGATTGAGAAAATGGGCTGCTATGCGGCCGAGTTCAATACCATCGCTATTGACGACGGCATTGCCATGGGGCACGACGGCATGTTATACTCGCTGCCTTCACGCGACATCATTGCCGACTCAGTAGAGTATATGGTGAATGCCCACAAGGCCGATGCCATGATTTGTATTTCCAACTGCGACAAGGTGACGCCTGGAATGCTCATGGCTGCCATGCGCCTCAACATTCCGGCAGTCTTCTGTAGTGGAGGTCCTATGGAGGCTGGGCGCTGGCGTGGCGAGAATGCCGACCTGATCACCGCCATGGTGAAGGGAGCCGATCCCTCCGTCAGCGATGAAGAGATGAAAGAGATTGAGCAGTGTGCCTGTCCAGGGTGCGGCTCGTGCTCGGGCATGTTCACTGCCAATTCCATGAACTCGCTTACCGAGGCCATCGGACTGAGTCTGCCCGGCAACGGTACCATCCTGGCCAGCCATGCCGAGCGCATAGAGCTCTTTAAAAGGGCTGCCCGTCAGATAGTGAAGAATGCGTTGGCCTACTATGAGGATGGCGATGAGCGTGTCTTGCCGCGCTCGATAGCCACCCGTCAGGCTTTCCTTAACGCCATGTCGCTCGATATTGCCATGGGTGGCTCCACCAACACGGTGCTCCACTTGCTGGCGGTGGCCCAGGAGGCTGGTGTCGACTTCACCATGAAGGACATCGATGCCCTGAGCCGTCGTGTGCCATGCTTGTGCAAGCTGGCCCCCAACACGCAGAAGTACAGCGTGCAGGAGTGCAACCGTGCCGGTGGCATCTTCGGCATCCTTATCGAGCTGAACAAGGCCGGACTCATCGACGATAGTGTGTGGCGAGTTGACGGTGCTTCGCTTGGTGAAATGTTGAGAGAGCACACCGTGTGCTATCAAGGGGAAACAAAGAAATACACAAAGAAAGAGATAGAACAGTTCGATACCGAGAAGCGCATCTACTATGTCGCCCCCGGTGGCCGTTTCACGACTAAGATGGGGTCGCAGAACGAGTACTACGACAGCATTGACAAAGACCGCGAGAACGGCTGTATACGAGATGTTGAACATGCCTATACGAAGGATGGCGGCCTGGCTGTGCTCTTTGGCAATATTGCTCAGGACGGTTGTGTGGTGAAGACCGCCGGCGTAGATGAAAGCCTGTGGCATTTTGAGGGCCCTGCCGTGGTGTTCGATTCGCAGGAAGACGCCTGTGAAGGCATCCTTGGCGGCAAGGTGAAGAAAGGCGACTGCGTGGTGATTACCCATGAGGGACCGAAGGGAGGCCCGGGAATGCAGGAGATGCTCTATCCCACCTCTTATATTAAGAGTATGCACATGGGCAAGGAGTGCGCCCTGATTACCGATGGGCGATTCTCTGGCGGCACCAGTGGCCTGAGCATCGGACATATCTCGCCTGAGGCCGCCAATGGTGGCAACATTGGTAAGATCAAGGACGGCGACATCATCGTTATCGATATTCCCAGCCGTTCTATTAACGTAAAACTCAGCGACGAGGAACTGGCAGCCCGCGAGCAGCAGCCCCTCCGTCGCAACCGCAGTGTATCGAAAGCCCTTCGCGCCTACGCCCAAAGCGTCAGCTCGGCCGATAAGGGCGGTGTAAGAATCTTGGCTGAGTGATGAAAGAACAGATTACAGGAAGTGAAGCGCTGATGCTGGCGTTGAAAACCGAAGGTGTGAAGACCATCTTTGGTTATCCTGGCGGTAGCATCATGCCCGTTTACGATGCGCTCTACGACTATACACGTGGCGAGAAGAAGACCTTCGACCATATCCTGGTGCGCCATGAGCAGGCTGCCACACATGCTGCTGAGGGCTTTGCCCGTGTAACGGGTCGGGTAGGGGTTGCCCTCGTTACCAGCGGCCCAGGAGCTACAAATACGCTGACGGGTGTGGCTGATGCCATGCTCGACTCGACGCCCATCGTTGTCATAGCTGGTCAGGTGCCCATTGCTGCCCTGGGCACGGATGCCTTTCAGGAGGTTGACCTTGTGGGCTTAGCTCAGCCCATATCGAAGTGGAGTTATCAGATTCGTCATGCTGAAGATATTGCATGGGCTGTCAGCCGTGCTTTCTATATTGCCCGAAGCGGACGGCCGGGCCCTGTGGTACTCGATTTCCCGAAGAATGCCCAGACAGAGAAGGTAGACTTCGTGCCGCAGAAAGTAGACTTCATACGGTCGTATGTGGCCTATCCGAAACTCAATATGGACGTCGTGAAAGAGGCTGCTGAACTCATCAACCACGCCAAGAAGCCATTGGCACTGGTGGGACAGGGCGTTGAACTGGGCAATGCCCAAGACGAACTACGGGCTTTCCTTGAGAAGGCCGACATTCCCGCAGGCCGTACCATGCTGGGGCTGTCAGCTTTGCCTTCTGACCACCCGCTGAACGTGGGTATGCTGGGTATGCACGGCAACTACGCCGTCAACCTGAAGGAACAGGAGTGTGATGTGCTGATTGCCATTGGTATGCGCTTCAGCGACCGCGTGACAGGCAACACGAAGACTTACGCCAAGCAGGCGAAGATTATCCACCTGGATATTGACCGCAGCGAGATTGACAAGAACGTAAAAGCCGATGTTGCAGTGGTGGCCGACTGTAAAGAGTCTTTGCCCGCCATCACCGCCTTGCTGAACGCCAGTAATCACAAGGAATGGCGCGAATCGTTCAAGGCACTCGACGAGAAGGAGCGCACGAAGGTTATCGAGCCTGCCATCCATCCCCAGCATGGACCGCTACTCATGGGCGAGGTGGTGAATGCCGTTGCAGAACAGGCTCCGCGTGGCACTGTGCTCGTGACCGATGTGGGCCAGAATCAGCTCTTTGCTACACGCTATTTCCGTTATCCCCAAAAGCGCAGCATTTGCACCAGCGGTGGCCTGGGCACTATGGGCTATGGTATGCCAGCCGCCATTGGCGCTACATTTGCCACTGACCGCACCGTTTGCTGCTTCATGGGCGACGGCGGCTTCCAGATGTGCATCGAGGAACTTGGCACCATTATGGAGCAGCAGGCTCCTGTCAAGATGATTCTGATGAACAACAACTATCTGGGTAACGTCCGGCAGTGGCAGGACATGTTCTGGCAGCGCCGCAAGTCGTTCACACAGATGATGAACCCCTGCTACGAGTTGATAGCTCAAGGCTATGGCATCCCTTATCAGGTAGTTATCGACCGCAAAGACCTGGCTGCTGCCATTGCGAAGATGCTGTCGACGAAGGGCCCTTTCATCTTGGAGTGTGCCATCAAGGAGGACGACGATGTGCTGCCCATGACCCCGCCGGGCATGAATGTCAACGACATGATGCTGGAGGTGTGAGCAGAGATATAAGTAGATAGAAGTCAGAGGTGAAAAGTTATGGAAGAGAACAAGAAATTATATACGCTGCTGGTTTACTCGGAAAACATTGCGGGTATCTTGAATCAGATTACCGCAGTGTTTACCCGCCGTCAGGTGAATATTGAGAGTCTGAACGTGTCGGCCTCCAGTATTCCCGGTGTGCACAAGTACACCATCACGGCCTGGAGCGATGAGGATCAGATTATCAAGATTACACGCCAGATTGAGAAGAAGATTGACGTTGTGAAGGCCAACTACTTCACTGACGACCAGCTGTTTATCCGTGAAACGGGACTATACAAGCTGGCTACAGATGTTGTCCTTCAGAATGCCGAGATATCGCGTACGGTACGTCACTTTGATGCCAAGATTACTGAGGTGAACCCCACCTATGTCATCGTGATGAAGAGCGGCAACACGGAGGATATCATCTCGCTCTATTATGCGCTGAACGAGTTTGGCTGTGTGTTACAGTACACCCGCAGCGGCCGTATTGCCGTTACGCGTGGTACACAGGAGCAGGTGACTGACTTCCTGGAACAGCGTGAGGAGAATAGGGGAACCGAGTGACAGTTTTCTTTACACGGGTATTCTTGCAAAAAGTTAAGGACAGCTTTGAAGGTGGAAAAGTTCCGCTTTTTGACCCTCAAAGCTGTCCTTTTTGACCCTCAAAGCGGTGCTTTTCCAATAATCCCGTTTTACGGCATTTTTTGCGAATCGGAATTTTCCTGACATTCTTCTACCCTAATCATGCAGTCGCGATGTTCAGCGGACAGCAATAACCTTAAACAGAAGAGGCTTGCCGTTACGGCAAGCCTCTCTTGTTTGTAGTATGATGTTTTACTTGTTGTACACCTTGTCGAGCTGAGGTTTCGTGTACCAGTCGGTCGACAGCACAGGATTCTGTCCCCAGTTGTTGAATTCCAGATAGGCATCTTTGATGCAAATCTTCTCCAGCGGGTACTTGAAGTCGTTGGGAATCATAATTCCGTAAGGATTCTCACCCTGCTTGGCGATGCGAATCTCCAGGTTCTTCGTCTTGTTGTAGATGTAGGGCTGGGTTTGGGGGTCAGTCAAGCTGAAGCTCTTATCAACCGTCTTGGTCACGGTAATGGGACTCAGTTTGGGAGCATTGGCCTCCGTGTTAACAAACTGCTCGGTGGTAGTCAGTCCGAACAGACCGTGAATCTCCTTGTCGTCCATAATCTTGCCAGTATTGATACCCTTGACGTAGAGTTCGTCCCAGCCGCCACAGGCAATGATGGAGTATTCTACTTGCGTATCACTCTTTCGGGTAGCCTTGATGACGATGTCGTTCATGTCGTAGTCGCCGTCCTTGGTGTCCTCGAAGCAATAGGAGTAGACGTTGAGTTTGGGCTCAGGAATGGCGATGATACCTTCAATGCCACCTTCAACTTCCATCAGCAGGTCGTTGTAGTCAGTATCAGCACCTGTCTCAAAGCATATCAGCAGGTGGTCGTTAATGGTCAGCCATGAGCCACGCGGATCTCCATCTTTCAGCTTCATCTTTGCAACTCCTAACATGCCGTAGCTGTTGATGTGCTCATTCAAGCGTCCGTCCAGATAGAACTCGCCGTCCTTGCCCAAACCTCTTTCTTTGTAAGTTGCCTTTGAACGTACCATGAAGCCAATCTTCAGGCCTTTGGGGAAGGTGAACGAACCGACGGTCTCATTGATGTCGGGTGTACCCTCACCCCAGTATAGCAGGGCATAGGTGCAGCGCTTGTCTAAAACCTCGTTTTCGTCTTTCGTATAGCACTGGTTGAAGGGGATGGCCTTGTACTTAGGCAGGCTCTTGAGGTAAGCTACGGGGTCGCTGCCCAGATCCTCTTCCTTGAAGTAATAGTAGTACAGGTCAGCGTTGTATACCTCACTTCCATATCGTGACCCTCCGTCATATTTATAGAAAGGTGAGACGATAATGGGGTCATCACCTGTTGTGATGGGGTAGCACTTCTCATTGTACATGCCACTGGACTTTACAAGAGGCAGGTTCTCTTTCTTGTCTACAAAGTATGACATCACCATGTTCTTGATGTCTGTCATCATGGCCTTGTCGTATGCTACGGGATCCATTTTCATGTTCTCATAGCTTTCTGCACTCATGCCGTACAATTGTTCGCCGGGCACCCAACCTCTGTCAGCGGCATACGAAGGAATGGCCTCTGCCAGTGTGAACGTGCCTTCAGGCAGCACGAGTCCTTCGGGCAGTGCACGCTTCACGTTACGCTTGACGTTCTCAAGCGATGCGGTGCCATTCTCTATCTTCCTGATGGCATAGTCTTTGTCGGAAACAAAGGCGACATACAGACCGTCGTTGGCACTGGGGGCGTCGTAGTTCAAGGTCACCGTGGTGCTACCCTGCAGTTCAGCCTCGTTCAGCACGCTGACTGACTGAATGGTCTCGCCGTCAGTGTCCTGGCTGTGGGTGAATACCAGCACCTGAACCTTTTTGACATCCGAGTTTGCTTTAATGGTTACTTGGCCCGTCGTTGTGGTGCTCCAAGTATGGTTAGAAGCAAACTTGACTCCGAAAACATCCTGAACATGCTTGCTGCTCTGGTCCTGATTGTTAGGAGTCACTCCGGTCAGATCGTCATCCTTGGAACAACTTGTAAATGCAAGTGCCAAACAGGCAGCAAAAGTAAGAATCTTTTTCATCCCTGATAATTTAAATGGTTGTTCTTTTTATGAATTAGAATATCTTTTCTCATTTTTCTAGCTGCAAAAATACTAACAATTATTCTTATTATTTATAAGCGCACGTAATGTTTTTACTTTTTTAACGTTTGCAACTTGGTTTATAGCATTATTCTGCTTACTTTTGCATTCCCAAAAAACAAACAATGGACAAAATAGGACGTTACGAATTCATGGCCGAGCCGTTCCATTGCGACTTCTCGGGCCGTTTGTTCATGGGCCATTTGGGCAACCACATGCTGAATGCGGCCGACTTTCATTCGTCGGCACGTGGATTTGGCATGAAGTATCTGATGAGCATTCACCGTTCGTGGGTGCTATCCCGTCTGGCTATTGAGATGACGGAGATGCCCTGTCAGTATACAAAGTTCAATGTAGAGACGTGGGTGGAGTCGGCCATGCGCTACTTCACCAGTCGCAACTTTGCAGTTGTAGGAACCGACGGTCATGCTTACGGCTACGGGCGC
Source organism: Prevotella sp. (assembly GCA_024690505.1). Lineage (GTDB taxonomy): Bacteria > Bacteroidota > Bacteroidia > Bacteroidales > Bacteroidaceae > Prevotella. The sequence continues at coordinate 27,136 of JAILPA010000085.1, read as the reverse complement.
AGCATCTGGGCGATGATTGACACTGAGACGCGCCAGCCTACTGATATCTACGACATCGACAACGGTGCCATCAACCAGTGGATTGTCAACGACAAGGAGTGCCCCATCGACAAGGGGGGGCGCGTCAAGATGAGCGACGGTGCTGAGCTGGTGCGCACCATAGAAACCTACTACAACGATGTAGACATCAACGGTCACATCAACAGCGTGAAGTATATTGAGCATGTGCTTGACCTGTGGCCGCTGGAGTGGTATCGCACCCACCAGATCAGACGGTTCGAGATTGCATACGTGGCTGAGGCTCATGCCGGCGATGCTTTGTCATTCTATCGTGAACAGGTCGATGCCGATGCTTTCTGCGTGAGGATTATCCGGGGCGACGGCACCGAGGTGGTACGCAGCAAGGTGCAGTTTTCGTCGTCAGAACAGTGAACCAACATTATAACATAACATACAATGAACAAGATTATAAGGAAGGAGCAATTCTCGGAAAAGGTATTCCTTTTCGAGATTGAGGCTCCGCTCATTGCTCAAAGCCGCAAGGCCGGCAACTTTGTGATTGTGCGTGTAGGGCAGAAAGGCGAGCGTATGCCGCTTACCATTGCCGCTGCCGATGTGGAGAAGGGCACCATCACTTTGGTAGTGCAGAAAGTGGGACTGTCGAGCACCAAGCTCTGCTGTCTCGAAGTCGGTGAATACGTCACCGATGTGGTTGGCCCTCTGGGAAATCCCACACGTATCGAGAAGTATGGCACTGTGGTCTGTGCTGGTGGTGGTCTGGGCGTAGCCCCGATGCTGCCTATCATTCAGGCATTGAAGGCGGCTGGCAATCGTGTGCTGTCTGTCATGGCCGGACGCTCCAAAGACCTTATTATATTGGAAGACAAGGTGCGCGAGAGCAGCGATGAGGTCATCATTATGACCGATGACGGCTCCTACGGTGAGAAGGGTGTTGTCACCGTGGGTATTGAGAAGTTCATCGAGCAAGAACACGTCGACAAGGTTTTTGCCATCGGACCTCCCATTATGATGAAGTTCTCGAACCTGACGGCTCAGAAGCATAATATTCCCTGCGAGGTGTCGCTCAACACCATCATGGTCGATGGTACGGGCATGTGTGGTGCTTGTCGACTGACCATTGGCGGCAAGACGAAGTTCGTGTGTATCGATGGCCCTGAGTTCGACGGCGCTTTGGTCGACTGGGACGAGATGTTCAAGCGTATGGGCACCTTCAAGAAGGCCGAGCAGGAGGAGATGGAACACTTTGCTGAGCACATGGCAGGGGAAGAGAAAAAGACTGCAAGCGAAGCAGCAGCTGCCGCCTCCGACGTGGTGTTGGATGCTAATCCCACTAACGACACGATTGAAGTGCTCACCGACCGCAATGCTCCTTGGCGCGATGAGCTTCGCAAGAGCATGAAGCCCAAAGAGCGTACGCAGATTGAGCGCGTTGTCATGCCCGAGCTTGATCCTGTCTACCGTGCCACGACACGTACCGAGGAGGTGAACATCGGTCTGACGAAGGAGATGGCCATGACCGAGGCCAAGCGCTGTCTCGACTGTGCCAAGCCCACCTGCGTGGAGGGTTGCCCTGTGAACATCGACATACCGTCGTTTGTGAAGAACATAGAGCGCGGCCAGATCCTTGCTGCTGCCAAGGTTCTGAAAAATACTTCGGCACTACCTGCTGTCTGTGGCCGTGTGTGTCCGCAGGAGAAGCAGTGTGAGAGCCGTTGTATACACCTGAAGATGAATGAGCCAGCTGTGGCTATTGGCTATCTGGAGCGCTTTGCCGCCGACTACGAACGCGAGTCGGGAAACATCAGCCTGCCCGCGTTGGCACCTGCCAATGGCATCAAGATTGCTGTTGTGGGCAGTGGCCCTGCCGGTCTGTCGTTTGCAGGCGATATGGTGAAGCTTGGCTACGACGTCTACGTGTTCGAGGCATTGCACGAAATTGGTGGCGTGCTGAAGTATGGCATCCCCGAGTTCCGCCTGCCCAACAAGATTGTGGATGTGGAGATTGACAACCTGGCCAAGATGGGCGTTCATTTCCAGACCGATGTCATCGTTGGCAAGACCATCAGCGTGGAGCAGCTTGAGCAGCAGGGCTTCCGCGGCATCTTCGTAGGGAGCGGTGCCGGTCTGCCCAACTTTATGAACATCCCTGGCGAGAATCTCATCAATGTGATGTCGAGCAACGAATATCTTACGCGCGTAAACCTGATGGACGCAGCTAATCCCACTACCGACACCCCCATCAACCTGGGCAAGAACGTGCTTGTGGTGGGCGGTGGCAACACTGCTATGGACTCCTGTCGCACGGCCAAGCGCCTGGGTGCCAACGTCACGCTTGTCTATCGCCGCTCGGAGCAGGAGATGCCTGCACGTCTGGAGGAGGTGAAGCACGCTAAGGAGGAGGGCATCAACTTCCTCACGCTGCACAACCCCATAGAATACAAAGCCGACGAGAGCGGTGCCGTATGTCAGGCCGTGCTCCAGGTGATGGAGCTGGGCGAACCCGATACCTCGGGACGCCGTAGCCCGGTTCCCGTTGAGGGTAAGACCGTGACGCTTGACGTTGACCAGGTGGTTGTTGCCGTTGGCGTGAGCCCCAATCCGCTTGTGCCAAAGAGCATCGAGGGGTTGGAGTTAGGCCGCAAGAACACCATCGTGGTGAACGAGGGTATGCAGTCTGCCCGCAGTGAGATATTCGCTGGTGGCGACATCGTGCGTGGTGGTGCTACGGTCATTCTTGCCATGGGTGACGGCCGTCGTGCTGCACAGCACATGCACGAATATTTAAGTGGAGAGTGAAGAGTGAAGAGTGAAGAGTGAAGGATTTGCTACCGCAGGCGTTTCCCGCCGATGCTTTTTGCGGCGGTAGCAAATGATTCACTCTTCGTTTTTTTATAACCTTAACGTTATGAACGGCCTTTATACCATCCTCTTGCTCATACTCAGCAACATCTTTATGACGCTTGCTTGGTATGGGCATTTGAAACTTCAGGAGTCGGGCACCAGCAGCAACTGGCCCCTCTTTGGAGTCATTGTATTCTCGTGGGGTATAGCTTTCTTCGAGTACTGTTGCCAGGTACCCGCCAACCGACTGGGCTTCGTGGGCAATGGCGGCCCCTTCTCGTTGGTACAGTTGAAGGTGGTGCAGGAGTGCATCTCGCTGGTGGTCTTTGCTGTTATTGCCAATATTATGTTTCAGGGCAATCATCTGCATTGGAACCACATCCTGGCTTTCCTGTTCATCATCTGTGCTGTCTATCTGGTGTTTATGAAATAGAGGAATATTAAAATGTGTTCGTTTGCGGCGGTTTGTCCGTCGCATTTTTTATGAATGACAGAGCAGGAACGTCTATACAAGAAAATCAACGAGCTCTTCGTTAAGGCATTCGTCACTTATCGACTGCTGGAAGACGAAGACCGTGTGCTGGTGGGCTTGTCGGGTGGCAAGGACTCGCTGCTGCTTACCGATTTGCTGTCAAGGCGTGCCCGCATCGACCATCCACGTTTCCATGTCGAAGCCATTCATGTGCGGATGGAGAATATCCAATACGAGACCGACACCAGCTATCTGCAGCATTTCTGCGATGAGCTCGGCGTGCCCCTCCACATCCGCACCACGAGTTTCATTCCCGATGCCTCAGGTCAGTCTCAAGCTGCTAAGCAGAAGCCTCCCTGCTTCCTCTGCTCATGGAACCGCCGCAAGCAGCTCTTCAACCTGGCCCAAGAACTGGGATGCAACAAAATAGCTCTGGGGCATCATCAGGACGACCTGCTCCACACCGCCCTTATGAATCTGCTTTATCAGGGACGCTTCGGCACCATGCCAGCCCGCTTGCAGATGAAGAAGATGCCCCTGAACATCATTCGTCCCCTCTGTCTTGTGCCCGAGGAGTTGATTCGCCAATATGCCCTTTTAGCTCACTACGAAAAGCAGCTAAAAGTGTGTCCCTATGAACATGATACCAACCGCACCGCAGCCCGTGGGCTTTTCGAGCAGCTCGAGGCCCTCAACCCCGAAGCCCGCTATTCGCTTTGGAATGCACTTGTACGCGATGCCAAGCTCGTAGAGTATTGATTCCTACAAGAATCGCAACGCGGCCTGTTTCGGAGTGAAACAGGCCGCGTTACGGTTTTAATGGGATGCTGACCCCGACAATGAATCGCTTCACTTCGATGCCATGAAGTCCTCCAGTTCTTGCGGGTGGTAAGGTATGCGCTTCGTTCCCAGGAAACGGCAGCCATCTGCGGTGATAAGGAGGTCGTCCTCAATACGTATGCCGCCGAAGTCCTTGTAGGTCTCGAGCAGGTCGTAGTTGATGAACTCCTTGCAGTGGCCTTCCTTGTGCCATAGGTCGATGAGGTGGGGGATGAAGTAGATGCCAGGCTCGTCGGTGACGACGAAGCCCTCTTGCAGCCGTCGACCCATGCGCAGGCAGTTTGTGCCGAACTGCTCCAGGTTGGGACGTGTCTCTTCATCGAAGCCCACGTGAATCTGGCCCAATCCCTCCATGTCGTGTACGTCCATACCCATCATGTGGCCCAGTCCGTGGGGTAGGAACATGGCGTGTGCGCCAGCCATGACGGCCTCGTCAGTGTCGCCTTTCATCAGCCCCAGTTCTTTCAGCCGTTCTGCCATGAGACGACACACGGCAAAGTGTACGTCCTGATATTTCACACCAGGCTTGGCCACATTGAGCACATAGTCGTGACACTCCTCCACGATGCTGTATATTTCCAACTGCCTTTGGGTGAACTTCCCATTCACGGGCATGGTGCGCGTGTGGTCTGAGCAGTAGTCGTTGAGCTCGCAGCCAGCATCGCAAAGCACCAGTCGCCCGTCCTCCAACGCTGCATCGCTTGGACTGCCGTGCATAATCTCCCCGTGCTGACTGAAGATGGTGGCGAAGCTGTTGCCCTGTGCCAGTGAACGGGCAATGCCATCTACCTGTCCGGCCACGAAACGCTCAGTCAGCCCCAGCTTAATGAGCATTTGGGCTGTGGTGTGCATGACGTAGCCCACTTCGCAGGCTGCTTCAATATAGGCTATCTCCTCAGCACTCTTCGTGGCACGCATCTTCACCACAGCCTGAATGAGGGGCAGCGAGGCGGCATCTTTCTGTTGGGCCACAGGGATGCCGAGCAGCTCGGTAATTGCAATCTTGGTGTCGTGACGATAGGGTGGGAGGTAGTGAATGGGGCGAGGAGCGCGTGATGAAAGGTAAGTGGCGAGCGACTTCATCGGTGCGGTTCTTGTGACGCCCACCTCGGCGGCTAGGTCGGCAACAGAAGGCACGAAGCCCATCCATACAATGTCCTCAATGTCGATGTCATCGCCAAATAGCCATTCCTCATCGTTGTCGATGTCGATGACGCCTACCAGTCCTTCGCGGTGCTGGCCGAAGTAGTAGAGGAACGAAGAATCCTGTCGCATGGGGGCATAGCCATTGGCAGGGTAGTTGTAGGGGGCCTCGTTGTTGCCGAAGAGCACAATCACGCCTTTGTCTACAAGGCGTTTTAGTTCCGCACGGCGGCGGATGTAAGTTTGTTTGTCGAACATATTTCTTTGATTTACAATGCTAAACTATGAATTGTCTAAATTAAATTGAAAGGCGTTTCTGACGATGTGGCGTCTGTGATTCGGGTACAAAGATACAATTTTTTCCAGAATTATTGAATATAAAAATAGAAAAAATGTTTCGTTGTTGCAATATATCTTGAAGTCGTATGCAATCTATTGTATTTTCATGGCTTCAGTTCCAACCTTCGCCCCTCCTTTTTTATTCCTGTCCTGAAACAGTAATAGAAGCATGTTCTTTGGTCGGAGCGCGTTGTTGTATCCATCTGACTGAAGCGTTTCGCCGCGCGAACTGAAACTATGCCACGGTCGTAGCAAAGCTATCTCCCTTTTCGCGAAATACGCGAAATGCGCGAAAATTATATCTCCCTTTTCGCGCTGTTTACGCTGTTTTATGCGTGATTCGCCGCGTAGACAGGGTGTACCGAGGGTGTGTTTGATGGCAAACATTATCGAGTCAAGGTGGCTACTGCCCCGCTATCTTTCAACCCAAATTTGCAAACCTCAGTTCCTTTCTTCATACTTACACCATAATAAAAAATAATATTTTTTTTTCTTATTCTTGCGCTTTTAATAAAAAATTAGTACCTTTGCAGACCGAAAAACATATTACTTTATATAATAATTACACAAACAACTATGTCAAACATTAAAGAGAAACTCTTCACCGAGTTCCAGGCACCTACTACGCAAGAGTGGCTGGACAAGATTGAAGTGGACCTGAAAGGGGCCGACTTCCAGAAACGTCTCGTGTGGAGGACAAATGAAGGTTTTAACGTGCAGCCCTTCTATCGCCGCGAAGATTTGAAGGATCTGAAGACTCCCGATGCTTTGCCGGGTGAGTTCCCCTTTGTACGTGGCAACAAGAAGGACACGAACGAATGGTATGTTCGTCAGAACATTGTCGTGACCGACCCTGCCGAGGCCAACAAGAAAGCTCTCGACATACTGATGAAGGGCGTTGATAGCATCGGCTTTAAGCTGGGTCACGCTGAGCTCAGCGCCGAGTTCATCGAAACGCTGTTGAAGGACATCCGACTGGACTGCGTTGAAGTGAGCTACCGCGCCTGTATGCGTCATGCGCTGCAACTGGCCGACCTCCTCGTGGCCTATTTCGAGAAGCAGGGCTATGACAAGGAGAAAATTGTTGGCGGCGTAGGCTTCGACCCCATTGAGCGTATGCTGATGAAGGGTAAGGATTCAACCATGCTGTTGGCCGACATGCCCAAGCTGGTGGAGAAACTGAAGGACTATCCCAACCTGCGTTGCGTGATGGTACACAGTGACCTGCTTAATAACAGCGGCGCCTACATCGTGCAGGAACTGGGCTATGCGCTGGCATGGGGTAACGAGTATCTGCAGGAAATGGTCGATGCTGGTGTCGATGTAGACCTCGCTGCAAAGAGCATCAAGTTCTACATGGGCATCTCGGAGAACTATTTCATGGAGATTGCCAAATTCCGTGCCGCACGTCTGCTCTGGGCTCAGATAGTGAAACAGTACGAACCGAAGTGCGACTGCGCCTGCAAGATGGTAATCAATGCCTCGACGTCGACCTATAACCAGACGGTGTTTGATTCCTATGTCAACCTGCTCCGCTCACAGACCGAGGCCATGTCGGCAGCATTGGGTGGTGTCCACTCGATGGTGGTGACACCGTTCGATGCTCCCTACGAGAAACCCACAGATTTCAGTGAGCGAATTGCCCGCAACCAGCAACTGCTGATTAAGGAAGAGAGCCATTTCGACCGTATCGTTGACCCCTCGGCAGGTTCGTATTACATAGAGCACCTCACCGATGCCTTGGCTCACGAGGCATGGAAAATCTTCCTGAAGGTTGAGGAAGAGGGCGGATTCCTGGAGGCCGTCAAGAAGGGCTCGGTTCAGGACGACATCAACGCTACCAATGTGAAGCGTCACGGTGATGCCGCCAAACGTAAGGAGTTCCTGCTGGGTACTAACCAGTTCCCCAATTTCACTGAGAAGAGCGAGGGCAAGGAGCCGATGGCTTGCGACTGCTCATGCAAGCACACTGGCGATGCCGATGTACCCAGCTTGAAGGCCAGTCGTCTGGCTTCTGACTTCGAGAACTTGCGCTTGACTACTGAGAAGGCTGCCAAGGTGCCCACTGCTTTCATGCTGACCATCGGCAACCTCGCCATGCGCCAGGCACGTGCGCAGTTCTCGTGCAACTTCCTGGCATGTGCCGGTTATAAGGTCATCGACAACCTTGGATTCAAGAACGTTGAAGAGGGCGTTGATGCTGCCCTCGCTGCCAATGCCGATATCGTGGTCATCTGCTCGAGCGACGATGAGTATGCTGAGTATGCCATCCCCGCCTTTAAGTATCTGAACGGCCGCGCCATGTTCGTCGTAGCTGGTGCTCCTGCCTGCATGGAAGACCTGAAGGCTGCCGGCATCGAGAACTACATCCACGTGAAGTGCAATGTGCTTGAGACTTTGAAAGAATATAATCAGAAACTTGGTATTTAACGAATAGGAGACTTGAATTATGCGTAAACAGTTTAAAGATATTGATATCTATGCAGGCATCAAGGCTCAAGATGGTGCCAAGTGGATTAAAGACAACGGAATCGTAGAGAACTGGAAGACCCCTGAGCACATTGAGGTGCGCCCTGTTTATACAAAGGAAGACCTCGAAGGTATGGAGCACCTCGACTTCACGGCAGGTATTCCGCCCTATCTGCGTGGCCCGTACTCTATGATGTATCCGTTCCGCCCGTGGACTATCCGTCAGTATGCCGGATTCTCTACCGCAGAGGAATCGAATGCCTTCTACCGTCGTAACCTGGCCAGTGGTCAGAAGGGACTTTCCGTAGCCTTCGACCTGCCCACTCACCGTGGTTACGACCCAGACAACGCCCGTGTTGTGGGTGATGTGGGTAAGGCTGGCGTGTCTATCTGTAACGAAGAGAACATGAAGGTGCTCTTCTCGGGCATCCCCTTGAACAAGATGTCGGTTTCCATGACCATGAATGGTGCCGTGCTGCCTATCCTCGCTTTCTACATCGTAGCCGGTTTGGAACAGGGCGCCCAGCGCGAGGAGATGGCAGGAACTATTCAGAACGACATCCTGAAGGAGTTCATGGTGCGCAACACCTATATATATCCCCCTGCATTCTCGATGAAGATCATTGCCGACATCTTCGAGTACACTTCGCAGAAGATGCCTAAGTTCAATAGCATCTCTATTTCCGGTTATCACATGCAGGAGGCAGGTGCAACCGCTGACATCGAGTTGGCTTACACCCTGGCTGATGGTATGGACTATCTGCGCACTGGTGTCAATGCCGGTATCGATGTCGATGCCTTTGCACCACGTCTCAGCTTCTTCTGGGCCATTGGCATGAACCACTTCATGGAGATTGCCAAGATGCGTGCCGGCCGTCTGTTGTGGGCCAAGATTGTGAAGAGCTTCGGTGCCAAGAATCCTAAGTCGCTGGCTCTGCGTACACACTCGCAGACTTCTGGCTGGAGTCTCACCGAGCAGGACCCGTTCAACAACGTAGGCCGCACCTGTATCGAGGCTATGGCAGCCGTGCTGGGTCACACCCAGTCGCTCCACACCAATGCCCTCGATGAGGCTATCGCCCTGCCTACCGACTTCTCGGCCCGTATTGCACGTAACACCCAGATCTACATTCAGAATGAGACCAAGGTCTGCAAGCAAATCGACCCATGGGCTGGCTCTTACTACGTGGAGACGCTGACCAACGAGCTGGTTCACAAGGCTTGGGAGCACATCCAGGAGATTGAGAAGCTGGGCGGTATGGCTAAGGCCATAGAGACCGGTCTGCCCAAGATGCGTATCGAGGAGGCTGCTGCCCGCACTCAGGCTCGTATCGACTCCGGCGTGCAGACCATTGTCGGTACCAACAAGTATCGCCTGGAGCACGAAGATCCTATTGATATCCTCGAGGTGGACAACACCGCTGTGCGCAAACAGCAGGAGGAGAGCCTGAAGGAAGTCCGCAGCAAGCGCGACGAGGCCGCTTGCCAGGCTGCCCTCAAGGCCATCACCGAGTGCGTGCGCGACTTCAACGAGGGACGTAAGAGCGAGAACAACCTGCTCGACCTCGCCGTCAAGGCTGCCCAGCTGCGTTGTACGCTGGGTGAGATTTCGGATGCCTGCGAAGAAATCGTGGGCCGTTATAAAGCAGTAATCAGAACAATTTCAGGCGTGTATAGTTCAGAATCAAAGAACGACAGCGACTTCGAGTTGGCTTGCAAGCTGACAGATGAGTTCGCAGAGAAGGAGGGTCGTCGTCCTCGTATCTTCATCGCAAAGATGGGACAGGACGGTCACGACCGTGGTGCAAAGGTGGTAGCTACGGGCTATGCTGACTGTGGCTTCGACGTGGATATGGGACCGCTGTTCCAGACACCTGCCGAGGCTGCCCGCGAAGCCGTCGAGAACGACGTTCACGTGGTTGGTGCCTCATCGCTCGCCGCTGGTCATAAGACCTTGATTCCTCAGCTCATTGAGGAGCTGAAGAAGCTAGGCCGTGAGGACATCATGGTTATTGCCGGTGGCGTTATTCCTGCCCAGGACTACGACTTCCTGTACAAGGCTGGCGTAGCCGCCATCTTCGGTCCTGGAACCTCTGTGGCTAAGGCTGCCGTCGAGATGATGAATATTCTGCTTGACAAGTAACAGCAAGTTACAACAAAAAAAACTCCGCGGAACCTTAACGGGTTTCGCGGTTTTTTTATAACTTTGCCGCATCAAAACGAAATTAACTATAAAACAATCTACGCCTGACATAACCATGAGATCAATCTTCACCATCGGGGCAGCACTCATCATGTTTGTTTCCTCCATATCCACTGTCAACGCACAGTCGCAACGGAAAGGAAATGTGACAAAGGTTCGTATCAGCACCAATGCCGTCCCTATTCTTGGTGGCGAGCTAAGCAATTCCGCGGTGTCATGCCTGGCCGACATTGATTCTGTCATTCCCAAAATGGTTCAATATGGCCTGAACACCGTACTCGTGCCTGTCTACTGGGATTTAATGGAACCAAAAGAAGGACAGTTCGACTTCGCCCTTGTCGACCGCACTATCCATCAGGCGCGTCAGAACCAGTTGAAAGTGGTGTTCCTGTGGTTTGGCGTGTGGAAGAATTCCATGTCGTGCTATGCACCGCTGTGGTTCAAGCAGGACGTGAAGCGCTTCCCCCGAGCATGTACGGCCGATGGCAAGCCTCTTGAGATAGCAAGCTGTTTCTCCGAGTCAGTGTTTCAAGCCGACAATCGTGCATTTGATGCTTTCGTGCGCCATGTAGTCGAGAGAGGCAGTGACGTAGTCTCCATGATTCAGGTGGAGAATGAGATAGGTATGCTGGAGGCAGCCCGTGACCATTCGAGGTTAGCCGATGACGTATATCATAAAGGTGTACCCAAGGAGTTGTTGACTTATCTGAGGCAAAACCAGAAGTCGCTCCACCCATGGTTGGCGTCGCGCATTCAGGTGTCGCAGCTTAGTTCCAGAAATCCTTCGTGGCAGGAGCTCTTTGGCAACGACATCTTTGCTGACGAGATTTTCATGGCTTACTACTATGCCCGGTATGTGGGCCGACTCTGCCGTACGGCTCGCCAGTACACGCAGATGCCACTCTATGTGAACGCAGCCATGAACAGCCGCGGCAGGCTGCCCGGGCAATACCCGTCGGCAGGCCCGCTGGCACACCTCATCGACCTGTGGCGAGCTGGTGCACCAGAGCTGTTGCTGTTGGCTCCCGATATCTACGACACGGGCTTTAAGGGATGGGCCGATCAGTATGCCCTGCCGGGCAATCCGCTCTTTATTCCCGAGACCCGATGCTGCCAAAACAGTGGCGTGCGTGCCCTCTACGCTTTTGGTGAGCACCATGCCATTGGCTTCTCACCTTTCGCCATCGACCAGTCCTCGCACCAGGATGTGGAGAACCTGACGAAAGCATACAACCTTATCCGTCAGATTTATTACCTAAAACCCGATTCTGACAGAAACGGTGTCCATGCGACCGCCAATGATGTCAATGTCGCTTCACGTTTCACATTACCCTCTTCACTGAAAACCTGGGGTGTCCTTTTCGACCGTCAGGATAAAGAGCGTATCATCAACGACGGCTCGAACGTATTGACTTGCCGTCACTATTTCACGCTGCCTTGGGATTCACGTGCCACTGACGGCTCGGAGTGGCCTGAAGGTGGTGCTGTCATTGTGAAATTGTCTAAAGACGAGTATCTTCTGGCTGGCTCAGGCGTGGTGGTGAGCTTCGCAACAGCCTACGAGAAAGCCTATGCTGAAGAAACGGTCTTGGGAGAAGACGGCTTCGTGGCCAACGGTGCGGCTGCCCCGGCTTCCGCTCAGCCGTCAAGGCCATTCCAGGGCAAGCGCTTGGGAATTGGTTTCGTCGATGAGGTCAACATCGACGATAAGGGACATATTCGCTACGTCCGTCGTGAGAATGGAGACCAGGATCATCAAGGACGTCATGCCCGTATTGCCTGTGGTGCATGGAAGATTCTGCATGTGAAATTGTATGAATATGGCCCACAATGACTGTTTCATAAAAATCCCCCCCCCGAAGAGTGTCACGCGGCGTGTTACGCTCCATATTTGGCCGTGTTACAGTCTTTTGAACTATAGCCTGTAGGTTAATCCGGCACGTATTTCAAAGGTCTTGGCATCCACGTCCTTGAAGTCGCGATAATGTGCATGGCGCCAGAAGTAGCTGCCACGCACTGCGATGCTAAGGTGACTGCTGAGGTAGAGTCCAAAGTCGGCATTGAATGCCATCATGCGGGTGTTGCCAGGATCGCCCTGTGCATTGGTGTAATCGAGGTCGAATCCCTCCTTACCAATCCACTCCGAACGGTCATAGCCTTTCCATGTGAAGATGTGGAAGTAGTTGGCATCGATGTGCATGTAGCCAATCTTCTTGATGTCCATGTAGGTCTGCACCTTGGCCGAGAAGCCGCTACCCATGTTGTAGTCGCGCTCTTGGATGTACAGGTAGTCGCTGAGAGAGCCTCCTAGCAGTATGCCGCTAAGGAAAACGCGCTGCTCAAGGTTCATGCGTTCCTCTAATTGTGGGAAGCGGTAGATAAGGCCCGGTCCTACTGATGCTGCCTCGCTGATGCGGTAGGGGATAAGGTCGGTGCCGTCCTTTACAGCTTCGGAATTGTAAAAGTTGAAGTGCTGGAAGATGCCGAAGTCGGCCTCGAACTTTTTCGTGTCGGCGAGGGGTGTGCCCCAGAGGCGTCCCATGAGGTTGAGGCGGTTGACGGCAGGCTGGTTCTTAGAGAATCCGAACGTCACTTGTGAACGGAAATAGGAGAAGGGCTTGTTCTCTTCGTTGTCGTAGGCATCGCCGTACTCCATGCCCAGCTCCAGATAGGGGTTGTGTTCGCCTCGGAACAGCGCACGGTCGTCAGCCAGGTAGCGCGACCCGACAGAGATGCTGTAGCTCACGGGGATGCGGCTGTAGTCGTGGTGGAGGTAGTGGCTGTTCTTCACTTCCCATGCTTCGCCGGTGAGCAAGCGCTTGAGTCCCTTCATGGGCGATACGACGGCACCACCGAGCTCGCGCAGGAAGCGGCTGAACCCCATCTCGCGGTCATCGTAGAAGAGGTCGCTGATGCGGAAGGTTATTTCACCGATGCAGGTGCCACCTACGGATGTCGCTATGATGTCGTTGATGGCAGGCGGAGTGATTTCACCGAAGAACTCCCACATGAGCGAGCCGCCCAGTGCGCAGGGATATGACTGCCAGAAGTTGAAACCATTGCTGCGTGCAGAGTTGAAGTATAGGTTGCCGTGGTAGGGGTGTGCAAACAGGTTGGTGCTGAAGTTGTCATTATCCCACACGAAGGCGTGCCTGAAGTTGTGCTCTATACTATTAAGGCTAATCCTTGAGAATTCCTCGTTGAGCACCCAGGTATCCCATCGGTTCACAAACACATTCAGTGCGGTTATCATGGCTGCCGTGCGCAGCAGGTTGGGCTTTGGCACCAGGGCGAAGCGGCTGTCGTCGCCACCCTTCATGTCCTCTGCCGAATGGAGATGGAAGCTATGCTCTTTCTGGCTGTTGAAGCTGCTATAGCGGTAGGTGAGTCCCACTTCTCCAATCATACGGTCGCGGAAGTGGTCGCGGTGATGGTAGTAGCGGGTGTCGCCGTAACCCACAGTGCCGAAGAGGCCCACCTTGTCGGTCAGCTGATAGTCGAGGTTCAGACGGGCCTCCAGGGAGTACAGGCGTGAGGGGGCTTCGGTGGAATGCTCCTTGAAGGTCTCGATGTGGAAGAAGCCTACGTCGCCGCTGAGCGTCAGATTCGGTGTCAGCTCAAAATACTGTCCGATACGATAGAACAGGGCGCCTGAGAATTTCTCGTCGAGGCCCATGTAGTGCGTACCGACACCAATGATGTTGTAGGTGGAGCGGTTGCGGAAGCGCAGGGCCATGTTTGCCTTCGAGCTGGTGCCGGCGAAAGCCATGACGTCGATGCGTGTGTTTGGATTGACGTTGATGAGGCCGTAGCGTTTCGACTCTGTGTCGTGCGAGTAGTTTATCAGTCCCACCTGCACACCATTCTGGTAGTCGTGGTTCACGCTGTTGAACAGTCCCACCTGTACGCCTTTCAGGGTGTCGGTCTGGTTGCGGAAGGCTATCTGCACGCCCTTCAGTGTGCCCACGTTCTGGTTATTGAAGCCTGTCAGCTGCACACCGTTGGCTTCACCGATGGCAATGTTGTTGAGGGCAGAGAGTTGAAGCCCCTTCATTCCATCGTAGGCCACGTTGCTGAAGCCAGAGAGTTGTAGGCCCGATATGTGCTCGGCAATGTTAGTGACAGGCGACAACTGTACGCCCTTCACAGAGTCGGAAATGGTGATGAGCCCCAATCCCACGCTGGAGTTGCTCTGCTGGTTTTGCTCTTGTGCCTGTAAGCCCGTTACCGCCATTATGGCAGCGGAAATCAGAATTAGAACAGTTTTCTTCATAATTATGATAGTTTTATTATTTCAAGTAATTCTTGTCGTAATCAGATTCTCATGCCGTAGATCTGTAAGATGGATAAGACATATATAATGGAACATTTTTGGCAAAAATATAAATTTATTTTGTGAGAATCCCCTCAAGAATGTTAATTTCAATTAAAACACTTTTGGCCAGTACAATCTTTATACAACGAATTTCTTCTTGTTGACGAAGCTGTCCTTCTTTGCGGATGAAGTTGTCCTTCCCCGACCTCAAAGCTGTCCTTCTTTGCGGATGAAGTTGTCCTTCCTCGACCTCAAAGCTGTCCTTCTTTGTGGATGAAGTTGTCCTTCTTCGACCTCAAAGTTGTCCTTCTTTGCGGATGAAGTTGTCCTTCTTCGACCTCAAAGCTGTCCTTCTTTGTGGATGAAGCTGTCCTTTGCCGAGAAGGTGTTGTCATTCCAATTTGGGGCAGATATGATCGGTTATGCAAAAAAACGGTATAAAATTTGGCCGTTTCGTTGCTATTTGTTATCTTTGCAGGCGATTATATATATCATCCGTAGCCTCGTTCTCGTGAAGGGCGAGGGTGAGACCAGTAAGACGACGGCCCTCGTGTAGGGCAGGCATGGCTCTGACGGACAAGTTCAACTAAATAAAAACATGATGCAATTATGGCAGAAATGAATTTTGGTGGCGTCATTGAAACTGTAGTCACCAGCAAAGAGTTCTCACTCGAGAAAGCACACGAAGTATTGAAGAACGAGGTCATTGCCGTCATTGGCTATGGCATTCAAGGTCCCGGTCAGGCCTGCAATCTGCGCGACAACGGCTTTAACGTCATCGTTGGCCAGCGTCAGGGCAAGACCTACGACAAGGCAGTGGCCGACGGCTGGGTGCCGGGCAAGACTCTCTTCTCTATCGAAGAGGCAGCCCAGAAGGGCACTATCCTGTGTATGCTTCTCAGTGACGCTGGTCAGATTCAGGTTTGGCCCACTATCAAGCAATACCTCACTCCGGGCAAGACGCTCTACTACAGTCATGGCTTTGCCATCAACTGGAGCGACCGCACGGGTGTTGTACCCCCGAAGGATGTCGATGTCATCATGGTGGCTCCGAAGGGCAGCGGCACCAGCCTGCGTACCATGTTCTGCGAAGGTCGCGGCCTGAACTGCTCGTATGCCGTTCACCAGGATGCCAGCGGCAAGGCTGAGGAGAAAACCATTGCCTTCGGTATCGGTATTGGTGCAGGCTATCTGTTCAAGACAACATTCCAGCGCGAGGCTACCAGTGACCTGACGGGTGAGCGTGGCAGCCTGATGGGTGCCATTCAGGGACTGCTCCTTGCACAGTACGAAGTGCTGCGCGAGCATGGACACTCCCCCTCGGAGGCATTCAACGAGACCGTTGAGGAGCTGACCCAAAGCCTTGGCCCGCTCTTTGGCGAGAGAGGCATGGATTGGATGTATGCCAACTGCTCTACCACAGCACAGCGCGGTGCTCTCGACTGGGCTCCCCGATTCCACGATGCCATCAAGCCTGTCATGGAGTGGCTCTACTATTCTGTGCTGACAGGCAATGAGGCTCAGATCAGTATCGACGCCAATTCTAAGCCCGACTACCGTGCCGGACTGGAGAAAGAACTTGAGGCCATGCGCAATCAGGAGATGTGGCGTGCAGGTGCTGTCGTGCGCCAGTTGCGTCCCGAGAACAACGAGGATTAACGTGTGCCTACAGCAGCGTTAATGCCCGTCAATTGGTTCAAAGGGGAGAAACCCCATCAACACATTCCTGCTTTGAACCTTTTTTAGGTGCGAAAGTACACTTCCCCAGTGCTTTCGCACCACTTTTTTTCGTTTTTATTTGTTCATTCAACACAAAATGCTTAATTTTGCAAAAATATAACTAACGTAAAAAACCATTTGTAATGAAACTTAACGACATCCTTAGCGGTCGGCTGAATGCCGCAGAATGGGAGAGCAAAGGCTACGAGCTTCCCAAGTTTGACATCGAAGCAGTGCGCCGTAAGACGGCCCAGGCACCTACATGGGTGCACTTTGGTGGTGGCAACATCTTCAGGGCTTTCCCAGCTGCCATCCTCAATAACGCATTGAACACAGGCAAGTATGACCGTGGCGTGATAGTGGCCGAGACCTTCGATTTCGAGGTCATCGACAAAGCCTACGCCCCCTACGGCAACCTATCGCTCTTGGTGAGTCTGCAATCGACAGGCACCATAGAGAAGAAAGTTATTGCCAGCGTCACAGAGGCACTGAAGGCAGACCCGCAGTTCCCCGATTGGCAACGCCTGGTGGAGATTTTCAAGAATCCTTCGCTGCAAATGATTTCATTCACTATCACCGAGAAGGGCTATACCTTCAACGAGGGCGACCTGGCACGCGGCATGAGTCCTCTGTTTGCAATGGGTAAGGTATGCTTGCTACTCTATGAGCGCTGGAAAGCGGGACAGTTGCCCCTGACCGTACAGTCGATGGATAACTGCTCGCACAACGGCGACAAGGTGAAGGCAGGCGTCATGGCCTATGCCGAGCGATGGGTGAAGGACGGACTAGTGCCACAAGGCTTCCTCGATTACCTGAAGGACGAGAAGAAGATAACCTTCCCCTGGTCGATGATTGACAAGATTACGCCGCGTCCCCACGAGAAAGTGAAGGAACTGCTGGCAGTCGACGGATTCGAGGACAACAACTACATTGAGACCGAGAAGCACACCTTCACCGCGCCTTTCGTCAATGCCGAGGAAGTGCAGTATCTGGTCATTGAAGACAACTATACGAACGGCCGTCCGCCGCTGCATCTGGGCGGTGCGCTCTATACTGACCGTGAAACTGTCGACAAGGTCGAGACCATGAAGGTGACTACCTGTCTGAACCCGCTACACACGGCCATGAGCATCTATGGTTGCATGTTGGGCTACACCCTTATTTCCGCTGAGATGAAGGACGATGACCTCAGAGCTTTTATCCAGAAGATTGGATATATGGAGGCTATGCCTGTCGTCGTCGACCCTGGCGTACTGAACCCATACGAGTTTATCGGAGCCGTCATCAACCGACGCTTGCCGAATCCCTTCATGCCCGATGCTCCGCAGCGTATCGCAATGGATACCAGTCAGAAACTGCCTATCCGTTTTGGTGAAACATTAAAGAAATATTGTGCTCGTGGACTCGACAAGACCAACCTTGTGCTCATACCTCTGACCCTTGCAGGATATGCCCGCTACCTAAAAGGACTGAAGGACGACCTGACGGCCTTTGAGCCGTCGCCCGACCCCATGCTCAGCGAACTGCAGACCATCGTGGCACCGCTTCAAATAGGCAAGCCCGAGCAGGACTGGAGCCCATTGCGCCAACTATACAGCCGCAAGGACATCTTCGGGCTGGATCTCTATGAAGCTGGGCTGGGCGAGCAGATAGAGGGCATGGTCAAGGAGCTCTATGCCGGCCCTGGTGCTGTCAGGGCAACACTCCACAAGTACGTGTCGGCCCGCTGACATAGCATCATTTAGTGGACAGCACAGAACAGCATGTGTAGCACTCATTGTATGCCTCATGCGCGAATAGATGTGGCTGATGCTTTGCGAGGCATTGCCGTGGCTGGCATCATATTGTATCACGCGGTGGAGCATTTTGACGTGTTCACCCAGGAGTCTGTAGCTTTCACGCTGCCCTGCGACGGTGTGGCGGGCAGTGTGCTGGCATGGTTGCTCAGCGGTAAGATGTATGGCATCTTCGCCATGCTCTTCGGACTGAGCTTCTTCATTATGAAAGAAAGACACCGGGGCAGTAGGCCGTTTGCGGTGTGGTTTGCCTGGCGCATGTGTCTGCTGTTCCTGTTCGGACTGGTGGATGTGGCTTTCTACGATGGCGACATCCTGATGCTCTACGCTGTCTACGGCCTGCTGCTCATTCCTGTGGGCTATCTGCCGTCGCCCATGGTGTGGTGCATCATCGGTGTGCTGGCCATCCAGCCGGTGGAGCTGTTCTGCCTGCTGACGCATACATCTGTCGACCACTCCCGCCTGTTCGACATCTACGGTCAGACTCTCGCCCTGCATGAGCACGGCACGTTCTGGGAGAATGCTGCGAACAACCTGCGATATGGCTTCGAACTGAACCTCCGCTACAACATATTCAGCGGGCGACTGACGCAGCTGCTTTGCCTCTTTATACTGGGTATGCAGCTGGGCAGGCATCATTTGTTTCACAACAGTGGGCGGAACCTGCGGATTTGGCATGGCATATCCGCATTCTCGGCTGCCATTGTGGTGGCATTGAGCTTTGCTGACCTTGGAGTGCTGAAGCCTTGGTTGATGCCAGTCTACAACCTGTGTGTCATGATAATGATAGTTGCGGCGGTGGTGTCGCTGTGGTATGCTTCTACGGGTGTGCGCGGTGTGCTGCATCACTTGTGCATCTTTGGTCGCATGAGTCTCACTCACTATCTGCTGCAGTCGGTCATAGGCTGCTTCGTCTTCTATGGCTATGGCCTGGCCTGCTACCGCCTGGTAGGCACCACCTACGCTGCCCTCATTGGCATGGCTATGGTAGCAGTCCAGTATGTCTTTTGCCGCTATTGGTTCCGCGACGGGGTGGGGGGCAAAGGCCACCAGCGTGGGCCACTGGAGGGGCTATGGCGGAGGATGACGAACTGGGCAAGCTGATTGCTATTCCGTTCTTTCGATGGTGCCATTGGCATAGAGGCGCCATATCTGGGCATCCTCGGCATAGATGATCTCGCCGGTGTTGAGGGTGAAACGAGGCTTCAGCCAGAGTTCGAGCATCCGGTTCTCGGAGTCATTGTCGGAATAGATGGTCTCGGTGCAATGGAGGATGTATCGGCCATCGCCCTTGCTGGTGTCACGGTTGGCACCCTCTCCATACTCGAAGGTATGCAGGAAGCGGGCTTCTAATAGGCCCCATTGTTTGATGTGGTCTGCACCGTGGACAATCAGCTCGACATCGTAGTTGAAGACGTACTGAAAGCTATAGATGTAGTTGTCGTAGTTGTCTTCTTCCTGGTTGTACACTGACACGTTGAAGGCCCCCTCGGTCTTCACGCACCCCTTGTGAATCACGTTGCTGATGCTGACGGAGGGTGTGGTGGAGCTGAATGGCATACCCTTGTCGAACACCTCGGGGCGTCGCTGGGGGGCGTCTACGCGCACGTAGCATGGCACGGCCACGTACGTCCGGTCGTTTTTATATTCGGGCAGTGTGAAGGTGTAGTGCCCTCCCGTCTGCACCCTGGCCCTGGTGTCTTCGCCATCGGGATAGATGAGTCGCTCCTGAGTGCTACCATATCTGACGGAGAGGGCAGGGATATAGTCGATGAAGGTGCTGAACAGCCCCCTGTCTTCTATGGTGTACGAAGCGTCGCAGTAGAGCTTATGGGTGAGCTCGTCATAATAGCTGTCTACGCGGAACGAGTTGTCTTCAAGGCAGGGATACCAGGTCTTGGTGTGGGAATTGATGAGTGAGTAGGGGCCTATGGTGAAGGTGACGCTGCTGTTGTCGCTGTTGTCTTCCCGCCGGAAGCGCTCCAGGTCGTTGTCGGTCCATGTGCTCTTCGCCGAGTGCTCCTTGTACCAGTCGGAGTTGTCCTTGGCCTCGTCCACCAGCCTCTCAAGCGCTGTCCAAATGTTGCTCGAGGTGAGCTTCTCGAAGATGCCCTTGAAGAAGTCGATGAAGGACAGCTCGAAGAATATTCCTGCATCCATCTGAAACTCGAACTTGGGCGTGATGCCAGGTTTCTTCGACACGTCGTAGACAGGCAGTCCGTCGACACGGTCAATGGGCGAGGCGGCAGTGGCCTCGAAGCCAAAGTATATCGACGGGCACAGCCGCAGGGAGAGGATCTTACCGTAGAGCCCGATGCAGAGCTCCAGCGTGGCGCGGATGCCGAGCTCGCCAGCCCCCATGAGCTGCGCCTTCCAGCCAGTGTCGGAGACCACCTTCTCGGTCTTCTTCGCATCGAGCGGGTGCATCAGGTCAAGGTTGAAGGTGGTGCGCGAGACGAGGTGACGCGAGAAGTTCTCAGAGACCTTTATAGAGGCCTCCAGGTCGAAGTTGAGGTTGGCAAAGAGCACCAGCACCACAGGGCCTATCATCACCGGCTTGTCTCGGATGAGACGGAACTTCGCAATGTTCTTCTTACCATTGAAACCGCTGCCGACATGCAGGCTGACATCGTACTCCTTCTCCAGCTCGTAGGTGATCTTGAAGGTGCTACGACTTAAGCTGAAGTCGTCGAAGTTGAACGTATGGGTCTCTTTGTAGACGCTGCCCTCGTTGAAGTAGATGTCGAAGTCGGTCCTCTTGAATTCGGGGGAGCTGAACTTTACAACGGGTTCGTTGGGGAAGGTGTAGGTGAAACAGAAACCGCCGTCGACCATGTCTAACCCCACCCCGCCGACAATGCCTATGCCACGGTTTGAGCGCGTGGCAGCCGTCGGCTCGTCGCTATCATCGGGCTCCTGTTCTACGTAGACCGTTCCGCTCTCAGATGATACCAGCTGTCCGCTGATGTCGAGCTCGTCGAAGGTGTCCTGCAGCTCTGCCAGCGTGGCCATGTAGCAGTATTCGCCATCGCGCTGCTCCGCTGCCTGTACGCGGTGCATACAGCCCATGGGGAAGAGCTCTGTGTCGGTACTCACCAGGATTTGTCCTGACTGAGGCAACAGGTGGCTCGGCGTCTCGGCTGAGTAGTGGATCTCCATGAAGAGGCCGGAGTCGTCCTGCTTGACGCTGGTGATGTATCTGGTGTTATCTCTCTCCAGCTGCCTCACCGTCTTCTTCAGCTGGTAGGTCACCGCGCAGTCACCCTGAGTGGTGGTCTCTGGCGTATCGTAGCCCTTGCCGCTATATTCCGGCAGATGGGAGTAGCCATATTCATCGGGTAGCTCATCGTCCTCGATGAACAGGTTGCAGGAGGTGAGGAGAAGTAAAAAGACGCACCCGTAGGTGCTCCCTGTGAGGAAGGGGAGTATATAGTTCTTAAAATATTGCTTCATTCCTTTCATCATATTCTTATATTTGTCATTTTCAAGGTCTTGATACTCCCCTTTTATTTCTACATCGAAAAACACTAAAAGCACTAATTTAATTCGTCTTTTTCGTGTCTTTAGATGTTGCAGCTTTATAACTTCTCAGGGAGGGGTTGTGGGCTTTTAATCTGTCACTACCCATTTCACGGTGTCTGGAACATCGATGGTGGGGAAGTTGTCGATGCTCTCCACATCGGGCAGGTAGACATCGGCATTGTCGTCGAGAACCAGTGGTACCAGCTGCGAGAGCGTGCCGAGGGTCTCGCCGTTAAAACGCAGCGTGTCGGGGAACCACTCGGCCAATGCCCTGCCACGATAATAGCAGCGCAGACGTATGCGGTCGCCCTCAGGCCTGTGGGCTCCTATGCGCATCACAAGATAGTCTATGTCGTGCTGGCGGCGCACCTGTCCGATGCCTCTGAGCTGTTCGCCAACGTAGGCGCCCACCAAGAAGGAATCGGCATTTTCTATCGTCAGGGCTCGTCCGTGTAGGGTGACACTGGCATAGAGCATCATGTCGTATTCAAAAAAGCCATAGGCTATTTCCATGCGTGGCATCACCTTCACCCAGCAGGTGTCCGACAGGCGGTCGACGGTGCTTGTAGCAATGGCACGTGTCAGTCCTGGTGTCAGGGCAATCAGCGTGTCGTTGCGGAAGACGGCTATCTCGTTGTTCTCAATCTCCCAAAATATCGTTTTGTTTACCAGCGAGTCGGGCGAGAAAGTGACTGGGATGGCATAGCGCTCACCCTCCATGATGGTCACCACGCGCCGGTCGAGCTGCATCTCTACACCCTTAGTGGCATTGTCAGTGTCAACAGTCCAGAATTCGCCGCAGGAAGAGAGGAGAAGTAAAAGGGTAAATAGGTAAAATGGTAAGCACCGTTTCACCTGCCTTTTCCTAATGTATTTTACTTTTCCCTTCATATCTAAATCGTTTACTCTTTTACTTGTTTACCTTCTGATAGTCACCACGTTCGATTGCTGGCTCTCGCGACCGTCGCGGAAGTGGATGAGAACATAGTAGTCGGCCTGCTGGCCTTTCTCCAAACTGCGGTCTATGTACTCCTGCTCGATCTTCTCCCGTTGTACATGTAGCGGAAGGATGTGTCACTCTGTCCCTTTCGGAACACGCAGTAGTAGTAGTCGGCATCATGGAAACGGTTCATGACGGCAGCATCGGTTTCCCATATCAGGCGCACCACGCCGTCGTGCTCTACCCATGCTCCGTTCAGACGGATGGGAATGTCGAGAACACGTGGCCCCTGATGGAGCCAGCTGACAGCCAGACTCTGCGTGGTCATCGTCGTGGAGTTGTGGCTGACAACCATATAATAATAACGGTCGGTCTGGTGATAGGACGGATTGTCGTCAACGGTGATAGCATAAGTGCCGGTGGCGGCTATCGAGTCGGCATTCCAGCGGGCTATGACCTGCCACTGGCCGTTGTCACCCAGCCGGCGCATCAGCTCGTGGAAGGTCATGTCGGCGTCGGTTCCTACAATCCAGCGCATGTGCATGCCCTGCTCGGACTTATGCCACGACTCGTCGAGGTGGGCAGCTGTAGGCGGGGTTTTATGAGGGCGCATCACCTGCAGGATGGGGCTCCATTCGCCGAAGTTGCTCTCGTAGTCCACCGCGCGTACCTTATAGTATATATACTTCTGGTTGACATTCAGTGCCAGCGAGTCGATGTACAGGGCATCGGGTATGCCACCCTGGTTGACCTGCAGGAACTCGTGCGTGGAGTCGTTGGCGAAGGCCAGGTCGTAGTAGGCGATGTCGATGTCCTCCCGTCGCGGTTGCCAGGACAGGATGACATGACCCGTGGGCAGTACCTCGGCGCGTAGTGAGTCAGGGGCTGAGGGGGCCTGATAGTCGGTGATGCGGATGAGCTGCGACAGCGAGCGTCCGGCATTGCCAGCCTCGTCGTAGGCCCAGATGCTGAGCATACCCGTACGCAGTCCCGTGACGTCGATGGTGGCTATGGTGTCAGTCGGCGGGATGAGAGCGCCGGAGGACGTGGCGAGGCTGATGGGGCGCCACTGTCCCTGTGTCAGCCGCTCGTTATAGTACTGGATGACATATCCTGCGAGGTCGTTCTCCAGCGAGTCGTTGTTCTGCCAAATGACGTGTGCCCTCACGCGGGCTGAGGGGTTGGCGTCGTCGGGGCGCTCAATGACGATGCGCTTCAGTTGCGGTGCCTTGGGCGGCTCGATGTCGTAGGCGTAGGCCGTATGGACGGGCGACGGCTCGGTCAGGGTGCCAAAGGCGTCGAGGGCAAGGATGCGGTATTGCCAGGTGCCGTCGTGGGTCACGGAGTCGGCGTACAGACAGAGACCGGGCAAGCCTCCGTTGTCGACCATCGAGAGATAGGGTTTCTCGTTCAGTCGCTGCCAGGTGCCAGCCTGCTCGCGGCGCTCTATCTCGAAACTGCTGTGCTCGTTGTCAATCCAGCTGAGGACAAAGCGGCGGGGCGCCGTCAGCGAGTCACGCAGTTCAGGATTGTAGGGCTGGGGCTTGTAAGGCTCGTTGACAACGTGCTCGGCAACGCCAGGCTCGAAGATGATTTTACCGCCCGTATCCCATACGGTGGGCTGGATATAGTAGTCATACTGCTCACCACGGCGGGCCGTGCGGTCGATGCAGCCCACTGCCATGGCCTCAGCCAGGTCGGGGCGCCACTCAGCCACGAGCATGGCATAGCCAAAGGAGAGGTCCTGCTCGTTGTTCAGCTCCATGCCTGACCCTACGCTGCCAGGAATATCCTGGGTCTGGTTGCGGCCGATGCGTCCTTCGCCATAGAGCACGCCCATGGCTATCATGGCTAATGAGTCGCTGGGCTGATAGCGTGCTTCAAAGGCTTCCTTTGTCAGGGGCTTCATGGCATAGTGCAGGGTGTCGATGTCGAGGGTTCCTGTTTTGACGCGGAGCACGTTGACACCCGTCTGACATAGGTAGCGCCACGACACATAGTCCTCGGGCACCCAGCGCAGGGCCACATGGTCACCATAGGTACGGGTGAGCAGATGGATGCACGAGGTGAGCAGTCCCTGCTGCGTGGGGCTGACATTGGCCGTCGAGTCAGCGTCCTGACCCATGGCCGTCAGCGTCCCTGTCAGCAGCATCAGTCCTACAAACAACGGTTTGCAGATATGTCTTACTAAATGTTTCATCATTATTGTTTCATACAGATGTTATCTTCCATTTCCTGACTGTGCAGCCCTGGTCGATGTACTCTCAGACTTCGGTTTCGTCCACCATGCATCAGGCTGGGCGTTGACTACCACACCGTCGACCTTCACCTCGGGTTCACCGACGAGCTTGATCCAGTCGTTGATGGTCTTGAGGCTGGAGGGATGCGTGCGGTCGGTGAGCGGACTGACGGTGCGCTCCGAGAAGACGCCGTAGTCGGGGTTGTTGGCATTCTGGCGGGCGGCACCCTGGCCAGTGGCCTCATAGAGACCGGTGTTCAGGTTATAGGTGTCGACACGGTAGATGAGGGCGTCGAGCTTCTTCACATAGCCCAGGGCCTCGGCGGCATCAAAGCTATCTTGGCCTGGGTACAAGTCGTACCAGAAGCAAGTGCCCCGTGGCGTGTAACTGATGGCCGGGAACCAGGTGTTGCGGCCTGTCAGACGGGAATACAACAGGCTCGATACGTCGCTCTCCCAGCGCACACCCGACAGTTTCTTGTCCATGGAACTGCCGAAGGAGCGGTTGCCGCGCTCGATGGTCTTGGTGGTGTACTTCCTGAAGTCGCTGTCAAAGGCACTCTTGCCGTTTACCTGTCCGAAGCAGTCGCCGAAGATGAGCGGGAACTGATAGTAGGGCACCCTGACCTCGAAGCCACGGCTCTCCACACGCAGGTACTGGCCTCGATGCAGGTTGTTCCACTGCTTGATGTCGAAATCAATCCAGTGGTAGTCGCCGGACTACAGCTCGTAGTTTAGAATGAAAGAATGTCAGGAAAATTCAAATCCACGAAAATTGCCTTACGACGGTTTTTGGGGAAAAGCACCGCTTTGAGGGTGGAAAAGGACAGCTTTTTGACCCGAAAAGCGGTGCTTTCCCACCCTCAAAACGGTGCTTCCCTTATTGAAGAAATGTCGATGTAAAGAAAATTCGCAACCGATTCGGCCTTACATGGTTCATTATCCAGCCGAGCCCCAACTGTCATCAAAGAACGCAAATAGCAACAACGATGGGATCAGTCGTAGAGGCACATTACCCCCGTAGCTATGTCAGACTGCTTACCATGAAAAAATAAGCAATGAAGCTTACGAGCCACATCGCTTGTATGTGTTTATGTCTTATTTCCTGCATATCACTCAATGACAGTCATTCTCATTTCAATGTCATCCACAGGTCTGTCAGCTCGTCCAGTAGCAGTGCCTTGTATCATTTCAACCACATCAAGACCTTCCTCGACCTCTCCGAACACAGTATATTTACTCTCATATCCGATTAGTATTTCTGGAAGTTATACTTTGCTCTCAGTTCAGCTTTCTTCTCTTCACTCTGGCTGGTGAAATATCCCTTCCAGCCTGGGCAGAAATTGATATGCCAACGCCAGAACTTACCTAAGAATGAATTGGGCTTCTTATCGTAGTGGGCCCTAAACTTGCAATTTTCACAATTATGTGCCATAATTCTCTTAAAGTATTGTAATGTTGGGTGCAAAGATACAAATAATAAAAGGAAAATGAGTACCTTTGCCGTGTATTTTAATAGATTTTTTGAAATGGATTTCTTACCGAAAGACCCAGCAATACTGGTTTCGAGTGTCCGCTCGACTTTGCCTCTTGGCTCGTCCAAGAACATGCTTCTAGGGGATGAAGAGTTTGACACACTTAATATGCTATAACGATTATGGACAATTTTGAAGAGCAATTGAGAGAAGATCTGCACCAGTTCCTGCAGTCAATGAAGGAGGTTGATGAACGTCTGCCTGAGTGTTCCGATGTTGAAGAGAAGTGGGAGCAGATAGCCAAAGCCTATATTCCCGACGGTATCAAGGAGTTCAACGACTTTCCTTCCGCTTCTCTTGGCTGGATGATGTATATCGGCATGGCCGTAGCCAAGATGTGGGACACGGAATGGGAAGTGACGGAGCAGCGAGAGCAGAGTGGAGCTTGCTCCGACTCTGCCGAGTCGCGACGGAACTCGACCGAAGGTCAAATCTATTCAAAGATTGAAGACCTCTATGCCTACATGAGAGACAAGAGGGGCTACGACAGCATGGATGAATATATCCGTGAGGATGTACTGTTACTGAGAGGCGTTGACTATTCCGTGTTGGAGAAACTGGTTGGTGAATGTGCCTCTCGTGTATATAATGCACTCCGTCATCAGAACATAGAGCCAGGAACAAAAGAGGCTTTCAATGCCTACGTTTCCTGCCTGCATCAACTCTACTTATTTGGAGCCGCTATGCAGTTGAACAGGATGGGCTCTACATCGATGCAGGCAGGCTGAAACTGGTGGCCGAA
>JAILPA010000045.1 GCA_024690505.1 Prevotella sp. | reverse complement strand
TCAGCTTCTTGCCGTCCTTGATGAGCAGACCCTTGGCGTTGCTGCTCACCTTCATGCCCATGAGGTTGTAGATGGCTCCGTCAGTGGCGATGCGGGCTTTCACCTCGCTGATAGCTGACGGGTCGGCTGCTTCCTCGTAGATGGTGATGCTCTGGATGTACTGGCCGGTGTTAATCTCGAAGCCAATCATCAAGTCATCAGTCATTTTTTCCTTTATGAGTGTGGGACGGCGTGGCGTGACAGGCTATTCTATGGTGAGAGCGTCGAAAGTCATGGCATCGAGACCGTCGCCGGTCAGCACGACGTGGTAGGTGCCGGCGTTGACCTGACTGCCCGTGGTGATGCTGGTCTGCTTGCGTTTGGTAATCTTTTGCTGCGTCTGTAGGAACGACACGTCGGCATCCTTGTAGATGACGCCTTTGGCATCGGTGACGGTGACGTGCAACTGGCGGGCCTTCTCGGGGTTGTAGTACTTCCACCGCAGGGCGTAGACTTTGGCCACACCTACGTTGAAATCCCACTCCATGCGGTTCTTGATGCGTCGGCCCTCCACCTCAATGGCCGTGCTGCTGCGTGGTGGCAGGAGGGAGTCGGGGGTGGTGAACAAGACGTCGTGCTCCATGTCGGCCCAAAGCGACGGTGATGTTGGCGAAGGAGCACTGGCACGGGGATGTTCTTCTTTCGCGGCGATGGCAATGGCGGCAATCATCGCCTGTCCTGCCTTCACCCGTGGAAAGTCAATCTTTATCTCTTCGCCTGTGTTGCGTATCTCCACGGTGCGCTTGTAGGGACGTCCGTAGTGTGCCTGTGCCCAGATGTCGAGGTCGCGGATGACTGTGCTGTCGTTGATGGCGACATTGAAGATGCGCAGCCCCTCGGCATCATGCTGCCTGTACCACGGCTCGATGAAGTACAGCTCCACACGGTAGTGGCCCGCAGGTGCTGGGAAATGAAAATTCAGACGGTGTCGGCCGAAGCGGCTGGTCTTGAACAGACCGGATGAGAGCGAGTCGTTGAACGTCTGTGAAGCCTGGTAGGGGGTGATGAGCGTGGCGTCGGAGACGAATGCGTCGGCCCATGAGCGTGACCACCGTGTATTGTCCTGCATCCAGTGCTGACCGTAGGCATCGGTGTAGTCGTCGCCTCCGCAGTTCAGCCTGTACAGGTAATGCCAATCGTTGGCAGCAGCCAGGCAACTCTCGTCTATCTGCGACATGGCAGGGACAATGGGCTGCGGCCGATAGTGCTGCTGATACATGTAGAAGGCATCGGTGGGCTGATCCCAAACAGTCAACAGCCCCTTGTAATTGAATGGTCCCACCTTGTCCACACGGCGCAGCGCCTCATCGGGCTGTCGGCGGCCAGGATTGTCGTGGCTCGTCAGCAGCCAAAGGAACTGGCCGCAGATGCTGTCGCGTACACTCTCGGCCAGCGCCACCTTCTTCCCCAGTATGTCGCAGAAGCGCTCTTCGCTGTAGCCTTCGTTGGTGTGGTTGCCCAGGGTGCGCCAAGCGCCATACTCGCCGTTGAGCAGCTGGTCGGTGGTCATCATCTCCTTGCCGTAATTGTCGATGTTGCCGCCGTAGGTGCCGCTCCAATTCTGCACGACGTTCCAGTCGGTGCCCTCGCCGCCGTTGCAGGTGGTGATGAGTCGTGCCGTGCCGCAGCGTGGATCCATCTCGCGGATGATGGCACAGCACTCCTCGGCAAAGTCCTTGGGCAGTGTGCTCTCGTTCTGCAGGCCCCAAAGGATGATGGAGGGCGAGTTGCGGCGCTCCTTCACCCACTGTCGCAGGTGTCGCTTGAACGATGTCCGGAACTCGGGCGTGTCGTACCAGATGTGTGCCGAGAACTGTGGCCACCACAGGATGCCTTCGTGGTCGAGCAGCTCCTGATAGTGAAGGTGATGGGGCTGGTGGGCATCGCGGAAGGCGTTGAAGCCCGCGTCCTTCACCAGTTTGATGCGAGCCTCAATCTGCTCGTTGCTGAAGGCATGACTTTGTCCGAACTCGTGTTCATATTCGCAGACGCCATTGATGAACACTGGCTGACCGTTGAGATAGAACTGCTGGTTGCTTCCGTCTGTTGACAAAGCTCGGCGCCCGTTAGAGCGGGGCCACGATGGCGTGCTGAATCCGAAGTAGGTCTCAGCGCTTTCCGTTGCCTTCCCTTCTCGTTTTACGATGGTGCCGAGCTGATAGAGGTACGGGTCGTCAGGACTCCACAGCTTGGGGACGTTGACGGCAGCCGATTGGCGTATGGTCTTGGTCTCGCCGGCCCGCAATGCTACATCGTCAGTCAGCCGGACTACCTGCTTCCCGCTTTTCTCGCACAGCTTGTTGATTAAGCTTACGGTGGCAGCCTCCGTGCCGTAGTTCCTCAGTTCCGTGTCGACGTAAATGCTGTCGCACGCATCGTTTGTCCATACGTGTACGCCAAAGGGCTCTATGCGTATACGGTCGGTAACCTCGAGCACCACGGGGCGGTAGATGCCGAATGGTTGTGAGCCCTCTGAGAATCCCCATTCACTGCTGCAGCCGCCGCAGACCCATGGCATGTCGGTGATGCCTGCTGGGTGCGACACACGTACTGTCAGCCTGTTCTCATGTCCACGGCGTACATAGGGAGTGATATCGATGGTCTGGGTGGTGCGGCCGATGTCATAACTGCCCATCGAGTGACCGTTCAACGCGATGTCGGCATAGGTTCCCACGCCCTCGAAGCGCAGGAAGAACTCCTTGTCGTTGAGTTCCGGCGCCATGAAGGTCTTGCTGAAGACAGCCTCGCCGTGCAGGTTGCCATGCTCATTTTGAACGGCACCGTAGTAGTCATCGAGGTTGATGGGCACGTCGCTGTGGAAGGTGTGCCCGTCGTAGCTGATTTCCCAGCCGCTGTTTAGTTCCTGCGTGAATCGGTGGCCGCCTGGTTCGGGCACAGGGAATGTTACCTCGCTTTTGCCCAAATGCTTGCTGGTGGCTACGGCGATGCCGCGTTGCTGTGCGTTGTTCACGGCACAATAGAAGTGGTAGACCACCCCGTTGTGCTTCACCACACAGCTCTTGTGGGCAAACATCTCGTCGTACGGTTTCGATGGCGCTATGAGGTCGGGGCCCTGCCAGTCCTGCCAGTGCAGCAGGTCGCGGCTGACGGAGAACGTGTTGTAGGCATTGTACTTCCGCGAGGGGTTGTAGGCCGAGAAGTAGAACATCACATAGAGGGGAGAAGGCGTGTACATCTTCACCAGTTGGGCATCGCCGGTGATGATGCCCGGGGCCTCGTGGAAGTAGACGGGATTCTGGCCGTAGCGTTTCCAATGCTTCATGTCGTTGCTCAGGGCTATCCCTATGCGTTCGGCCTTCAGACCATTGGCGGGGTTGACCCCTCCGGCATTGTAGTACATGAGGAAACGATACTTGCCAAGCCCGAGTTTAGCGGCATCCTCGCCGACATCGTACACCGTGCTCTTATACTGGGTCAGTTGCTCCCACCACTGTACGTCTCTGTCGGCTATGCTGAGCAATGGCTTTGCTGCCGACTCCCACTCGTGTGCCGTGGCGACGTCACCTCGGGTCCAAGCCAGACCGATGTTAAGCGGTTCGCGCACGGCCTCATAGCCAGTGCCATGGCCTCCGATATAGGTCATCCAGCGCTGCCCCTTGTAGCTATGCTGTTCGCAGCTGCCGCCCCACGTCCAGTCGATGAGTGCTGGGAAACCGCCTCGTTGGTTCATGTCCCAGCCGGCGTTGCGGTAGCTAAGTATGCGGCCAAGGGTGATCCAGTGCAGCAGGTCATGGCTCTTGGCTATCCACGTCTCGTAGCCGCGCCCGTCGGTGCCGTCCTTGCCATTGTATACCACATACGACATCAGCCAGCTGTCTCCCTCGTGCCACACCGTGGGGCAGTCCATCTTGTGGTAGTTGTCGGTCGGGGCCACCACCAGTCCGTACTTATACGGTGTGCGCACCTCGTCGTAGATGGCTTGCATCACCGACTGGGGGATGCTGTCGGGCGTGACGACGGTGGCTGGGGGAGCGGCGGGGCAGGGCATCGACTCCCTTTCTTCCCCTTGAACGTAGGGGAAGGATTTCGCGGTCATAGTCGAGGAGAGTACCAGAATGGCTGCGACTATCTTTTTTATGGCTGTTCCTATCATCAGATGCGGGTTTCAGTTGTTTTTACTATACCAAGTGCGTTTCAGTTCGGGATTATGTAATAATACTCCGCTTGCAACGAAGCTGTCCTTTGCGGGTCTCAAAGCTGTCCTTTGCGGGTCTCAAAGCTGTCCTTTGCGGA
Organism: Prevotella sp.; assembly: GCA_024690505.1. GTDB lineage: Bacteria > Bacteroidota > Bacteroidia > Bacteroidales > Bacteroidaceae > Prevotella. The sequence continues at coordinate 10,368 of JAILPA010000045.1, read as the reverse complement.
TGTCAAAGCTGTCCTTTGCGGATGTCAAAGCTGTCCTTTGCGGATGTCAAAGCTGTCCTTTGCTATGGTCGAAGCTAAGAACTTAATAATGAAATGTTTACTCTTGGAACAGCCAGTCGACCTCAGTCGACGGCCCGTTGAGGCCGCAGTCGCGTGGACGAATGTCATCAGCAGTAAAACCAGCCACCATGATGATACCCTTAGGCAGGCGCAACGTGTGGTGGCCTGCGGTCAGACTGTAGGCATGGATGTTTACTTTCGGCATCTGTTCGATGGCGATGGCATTGGTGAGCAGAGGCTCAGCCTGGCCATACTCATTGCCTGTGGCATCGGTCTCGAGCTTCGGCGGCCGTGCCCACTTAGGGTCATCGTCCTTGAAGAAGCCCACCAGCACTTTCACGGGCTGGGACGTCTCGAACTCGATGGTGGTACCCACGATGCGGGTGCTGTCGCGGTTCAGCACCAGGGCCTGGAGGCCTTCCAGCTCAGGAGCAATGCTGTCGACGGGGGTGTCGGGGCGGTTCTCAAAGAGAATGGCACCCTTCTTGAGGGTGATGATGTTCCCCTGGGGGCGCAGGCTGACGGCGGCAGCCTTCAAGGGCTCTTTGAGGTCGTCGGTGTGGGCCACGGGGTGTTTCAGTTTCTCGATGTTTGATTTTAGGGCAGATAGCTCGGCCTCGTAGACGGTGAGCAGCTCACGCCATGTCTTCATGTTCCCGCCGTCGCCCCCCACGGGAATGCGGCGCTGCGCCGTCTGCATAGAGTTGGCGTAGAGGTAGGTGCTGTCGGCCATTTGTGCAAGGACGCGCCACAGGGCAACGCTCTCCTCCAGGAACGGTACGGCCTTCTCCAAGTGCTGTATGTCCTTCGTCCATTTATAGTTGAGCACTTTCTCGGCGGCCCTCACCTTCCGCTCGAAGCTCCGGGCGAAGATGGAATAGCAGGCCACGTCGTTGCCTATGCGCCACAGCTCGGTAGCCGATGTGATGTCGTTGGGAAAACCGTGGAGTGCAGCCGTTGCGGCATCGAAGGCTTCAGCGGCCCTACGGCCGTGGTCAACGCACTGGGCAGCAATGTCGAGGGGTAGTTCGCCCTTATGGGGCAGGTGCTTGTGCTCCTTCTCCACATACTCTATCAGTTTCTCGCCATCGGGGCCACAACTTTCGTAGAAGCCGGGGTAGATGTTGAACTTGTAGGGATTCACCAGCTGGGCCATGGTCATGCCGAGGAGCAGCGTCTGGCGGTTGCCTTCGGTGATGCCAAAGCGTCGCAGAAGCTTGGGAGCTATCTCGCCGATTTCGTTGTAGGCGGTGAGCAGGTGGCTTGCAGCCTGTTGGGAAATAGCGTATTGACGGGCGATGATGCGTGTCCAATAGCTGTCCTCTTCCTCATTGGAGGAAACAGTCGTGAGTCCCCATGCATAGCGGCCCCACGCCTTGTACCACATCCAGTCGCGGTCGATTTGTAGTAGACGGCTGCCGTCGGGCATCCGGTCGGCTGTATAGGGCCAGTCCCAATAGGATGCCTGCGGATAGAGGTGCAGACCCTTGGAGTGATGGACATCGTGCATGGCTTGCACTGCCTTCTGGATGAACGCTGGCGACGACCAGCGCCAGGGCTCCAGGTTGGCCAGGATGTGGACGTTGTCGATGTGCACCGGCGCTGCGGCAGCCAGTTGGCGGTGCGTCTCGCCCCATGGGCCACCAGGCTGGTAGGTGGTGAGCGATTCGCCCGTGTATTTGTTCATCGTGTAGATGTTCGGATACAGGGGCAGCGAGGCTCGCAGCACGGCAGGACCGTCGGTGTCGTGGTTGCGCAGGATGATGGGGGGCATGTCGGTGCGTCCGCTGGCAGCCAGTCCGTCCTTGATGCCGGGAATGACGGTCTCAGTCATCCACTTGATATCGGTCTCGATGCCACTCATGGCCTCGCCCAGGCAAATCAGGAATCCCACTTTGGGATATTTCTCCACAAATGCAGCAATACTTTTGCGCGTATAGTCGGCAATGACGGGTGTGATGGGGCGGTTGCGGTCTTGCGTCTTGATGCCAAAGTGGTCGGCGAAGGGTTTAGAGACAATGATGTTGTAGAACATCTGAATGACGCGGATGCCCCGGCGGTCGGCCTCGTCGACAAGGAATGAGAATATGTCCTGATTCAGCAGCATCGTGGCGTCATCGACTTCCGGCGCAAAGGGGTAATCCTTGAGCTTGACCAGCGAGGCGAAGGGGTGGCCGTTCCACAAGTAGAGCGTGTTCATGTTGCACGATGCCAGCATGTCGAGGTACTTCACCCACAGCTCCTTGTCGTAGAACCACGGGAAGTTCTCAGGCGTATAAGGGTACTCGTAGACGCGGTGGCCAGGCAGGTATTCGGTCTTCTGCAAGCCCACACAAGCCCCGCGCATCACCATCTGCGGCGCATCGGTCAGGGTGGTCAGCCCTGACAGCGAAGGGTCTTGGCGCCATAGCTCAATCAGACGGTTCGCTCCGTAGATGCAGCCAGGGCCGTCGTTGCCGGTGATGGTCACGTTCCTTCCCTTGCGGGCGAGGGTGAACCCTTCGGCCGTGCCGGTGTTGGCGATGCGGATGTTGACGGTCAGGCCGGCATCGATGGCTTCGAGCAGCGAGGCGGCATAGGCGGCTTGAGGGGCATTGGTCTTTACCTTTATCTTCACTTTGCCGCAGACTGGTAGGGCCAGTAGCAGGCACAGAACGAGGGTGGTGCGTCGTATGTTCATGGGTCAGTAGTTTGCGGTTATCTCTTTGTTGGCAGGAATGGCAATGTGCTGATTGCCGATGATGAGCGTACCCTTTCCTCCGTCGCTGCTGACGACGATGGCGTGGGCATCCATCCTGACACGGATGAGACCAAAAGGCGTGGGCACTTCGCCTTGGAACCAGTCGAGGCCGCCAAGGACAGGGCATACCTCGTACTCCTCGTAGCCAGGCTTCGTGGGGCGGATGCCAAGGAAGTAGCGGCCTAAAATATATAAAGGTGAGGCTCCCCAGGCGTGGCACAGGCTTTTGCCGTAGGGGCGGCCATACATGGCCAGGTGCTCCGTGCCTTGCTCCTCGGGGTTGTATTTCTCCCAGAACGTTGAGGCTCCTTCGCGCAGCATCCCGCCCCAGTAGGCTTTCATCTCGCGCAGCACGTCGGTATGGTGCCCCGTCAGGCAGAGGGCCTCGAGTTCATAAAAGCGCATGTAGGGGGTGGTGATGGGGGGCACTTCGGGATTTTGGAGCACGTTGTCGGCAATGAGGGGCTTCTCGTCGGAACTGGCAAAGTCGTAGATGATGGCAAACATGTTGGGAAACTTGGTCACCTGGTCGTTCAGACATTTGGCTTCGATGGCATGCAGATAGGCGCCGAGGCCGTTGTTGAAGAACAAATCCTTGGTGTTGGCGTGTAGCCGCTCTGCCAGCCGATGATAGCGCTCTGCATCGTCGCTGAGATGCAACAGCGATGCACAGGCCTGCATGGTCTTCAGTGACTTCCAGAACAATATCTGCTCAAAGGCCAGCGTGCCCCGTTTGTGCATGGGGAAATCCACCCAGTCTACGAAGATCCAATCATCGGGCATCCCCTCGGCCATGCCATCAGCGTTGGTGCGTCCTAAGGCGTAGTCCATGAGGCTCACCATCTTGGGCCACATCTCGCGGATGAAGTCTGCATCACCCGTATAGGCGTAGTAGTCTGCAATGGACTTGAACCAGTAGAACGTGTAGTCCATGATGGTATTGACGTGGGCTGTGACGGGGTCTTTTCCACGCAGTTGGCGGATGGTACGCTTCACGCACTCCGTGTCGAAGTGCAGGTAGTAGTTCATCAGGTAGCTCTGTATGGCGTCGCCACTCCACACCCAGCGGTCGCGCTTGATGCCGTCGCAGAAGAACTCGCGGGTGGTCAGCTCCAACGTGTAGGCGCTGACGTCCCATATCTTGTTCAGCTCTTCGTCGCTGCATCGGAATGAGCCGCTCATAGCCGTGTCGAAAGGAGCGTACTCGTAGTCCATCGTCACATCGTCATAGCTGGTCGGCCCTGCTTCTACGACAAGGACGAAGCGAAAGGCCTTGGAGCCTGCGGTCATGTCTTGGCAAACGGTAGTAGTGAGGACATCGAGCGTTTCGCAGTGGTCAGTGTCGGTGGCTTCTTCGCGGCTTTCGCCATAGTAAATGCGGATGGTTCCCCTCAAATTCTTAACGCGGAGGAAACCGAAGGTCTCGCGGCCGAAGTCGTAGAGGGTGCCCGTCGAACCGTCTGTCCCTATAGTCTCGCGATGAACTGGCCGTAGGGGCTTCGTAGGCAGGCTGAACTGCGAGGGTGACACGCCGGTCGCCAGGCCTGAGGCGACAGGCACATAGATGCCTGAGCCATGGGCGATGCCGCACTCGTCAATCCATATCTTGTCCTCATAGGTGACGAGCCAGCTGCCGTCGGTCTTGATGGTATGTCCGTCGATGAACAGGGCGGGAGGGGTGGCCTGATTCCATACCTTCAGGGCCAGCACATGCTTACCCTTGGGAATGACGGATGTGGTCTGCAGCTTGCCGTCGACGCTCAGGTTGTATTGTCCCTCGGTGCAGATTGTAATATCTTCCTCTTCTTCCAGCTCAACGGTCTTGGTAAAGACCACCGTGGGCCAGTGGCTGTCCTGCTTCCAGAACGGCGGGAAGAATGCACCGCGTTCCGTACGTCGGTTGTTGAACTTGTTTCCCAACCACACCTCGAAGTCGCCGGGATACCATATCCATGTTGCTTGTATGACGTTCGTTCTTTTCACTTTATACTCCTTTTTTATCACTTAGGCTTTCTTTACGGCGATGGTGAAGAGGAAGCCGGTGAGGAAGATGGCGGTGGTTCCCAGCACAATGGCCAGGTATTCGTGCAGGTGCGGGCCGGGCAAGTTCCACACCCCAGCCAGTGAGATCCATGCAATGACCACGATGCCGGCCAGACAGCCTATGAGGGCCGGCAAACGGCCGATGCGTCGGGGCATGATGCCCAGCAGGAACAGGCCGAGCATTCCGCCCGAGAAGATGCTGCTCAGTATCCACCAGGCATCGATGATGCTCTTTACGCCCAACATGAGGATGGCTACGATGATGCCCAACACACCGACGACGGCACTGGACAGACGGAGCACGAACACGTGGTGGCGTTCGGTGGTGTTGCGGGCCAACGGCTTCACATAGTCGGTGAGGATGACCGTGGCTGCCGAGGTGACACTCGTCGAGACAGTGCTCATGCCTGCGGCGAAGATGCTGGCAATGAGCAGGCCTCGCAGACCTACTGGCAGACCGTTGACAATGAAATAGGGGAAGACGTAGTCTGGCTTGGCCTGAATCTCCGCAGGGAGTGGTGCCACGCCGGCTGTGTAGTAGCTGTAGAGAGCGCTGCCGATAAGGAAGAACAGGGCCGACACCGGTATGAACAGATAGCCCCCGAAGAGGGCCGAGAAGCGGGCGTCCTTGTCGGTCTTTGCGGCGTGGTAGCGCTGCACGTAGTTCTGGTCAATGCCGTAGTTCTGCAGGTTGATAAAGATGCCATAGACCAGGCACACCCAGAACGTGCTCTCCGTGAGGCTTGAGCCGAAGCTGCCCAGCGAGAACTTGTTGCCGTCAGGGGCATTGGCAGCCAGTTCAAATACCTGCCCAGGCCCCTCGGGCATGGAGAACATCAGAATGCCCAGGCAGAGCAGTGCCCCGCCAATGAGAATGAATCCCTGTATGGCATCTGCCCAGATGACGGCCTTCAGTCCGCCCAGCATGGAGTAGAGGATGATGGCCACTGAGGTGGCAATGATGATGGTGGGCATGTCCCAGCCCATGAGTATGTGCATGGGCATGGCCAGGAGGTACAGGATGCTGCCCATGCGTGCTATCTGTGTCAGCAGGTAGCAGGCCGAGGCATAGAACCGTGCCCAGCGCCCGAACTTCTCTTCCAGGAACGAGTATGCCGACACGCTGCCGCCATGCCTATAGAACGGCACGAAGTACTTGGCGGCGAAGTAACTGGCCACGGGGATGGATAGCGAGAAGACAAAGGCATTCCAGTTTGAGGCGAAGGCTTTGCCAGGATAGCCGATGTAGGAGATGCTCGACACATAGGTGGCGAAGATGCTCATGCCCACCACCCAGCCTGGCAGTGAGCGCCCGGCTTGGGTGAACTCATGTGCTGAGCTTCCCTTCCTGTAGAAGGAACATCCGAACGCCACTACGCCCAGTGTGAAGACGATGAAGATGATGATGTCTATGGTCTGCATAGGCTTGTGGGCAGTGCCGCCAGGGCCTGGCGTATTTTCTCTCGTTCCGGCTCGTTGAACTTATAGAATGGTGAAGCCACGAAGTCATCGTTGATGATGCCGAGCAGCGACAGGGCGCACTTCAGCCCTTTGAGGTAGCTGCTGCCGTGGCGGCCAACGGTGTAGATGGTGGTGGAAATCTGCATGATTGTCTGTTGCAGCTCGCGCAGGTGGGCCAGGTCGGCGCGGCGGGCGGCATCGTACATCGCCACATACAGCTCGGGGAACATGTTCGCGCCGCCGTTGATGCCTCCGTGGGCACCCATCAGCACCAGTTCGCCCGTCATCTCCTCGGGGCCGCAGAGCATGGCAAAGTCAGAGCGTTCCCGCATCTTGTACATCACAGACTGGAAATAGACAGCGTTGGCGCTGGAGTCCTTGAAGCCCACCACCTGTGGCAGTTGGGCAATGCGCTGCACAGTGTCGGGCGCAAAGTTCACCTTCACATGGCTCGGCATGTTATACAGGAAGACGGGCAGTGGCAGCTGTGGCACCAGTTCCTCGTAGAACTGTGCCAGCTCGGGCTGACCAGTGGCGAAGTAGTAGGGCGGTGCCGATACCACGCCGTCGGCACCGTTGTCGGCAGCCACACGGGCCAGACGGATGCTCTCCACGATGCTGGTGTCGCTGACACAGACCAGCAGCGGCAGTCGGCCGTGGTTGATGCGTGCCGACTGTATGATCATCTCCTGGCGCACGGCATAGCTCAGACTCTGCTCCTCACCAGTGGTTCCGAGGATGAACAGTCCGTGCACGCCGCCGCGAATCAGATGCTCTATCAACCGTTCGAGACTCTCCACATCGAGCGTCTCGTTGTCCTTCAAAGGGGTTACAAGTGGCGGAATGATGCCACACAGGGGTTTATTCTCCATATCGTTCCTTAGTTATTTGTTCCAATGATTTTCCACGTGTATTGGGGGCTCCCGTTGTGCCAATGATGAGCGAGATGAGCAGCAGCACGAGCATCACCACGGCTGCGCGGGTGAAGCCCTCGCCTTGTTCGCCGTAGATGAATACGAAGCCCATGCCCCATGCCGCACTCAGTCCGCGCACGATGAAGAACATCACACCCTGAGCGGCGGCACGGTATTTGGCGGGGAATAGCTCCGATGCCCACAGCGCGTAGAACGACTGCACACTGATGCCGCCCTGCAAGCCCCACAGCAGTGTGAAGACGAGCAGACCGGCAATGCTGGTGATTCCCACCGTGAGCACCAGCACCCACGCCAGCACGGCAAACAGCACGCCAGTGAAGAAAAGCCAGCGCTGGTTCACCTTGTCGACTATCATCGAGAAGACAAACGTCGTGGCGATGATGACTATCCACTGTCCCACGCTGAGCAGGTTGGCATATTCGTTGCTCAGTCCGCCTGCCGTGGCGTAGATGTGCTGCTGGAAGAAGCCCATGACCGAGGCCACCAGGTTCCACGTGAGGTACATGCCGGCGAGGAAGAGCAGGGTGCGAAGATTCGTCATATTTGTAAATAGCTGTCCGAACGATGCAAACGTGCTTGGCTGCTTCTCCTCAGATGCCTTGGCAGCCTGCCACTCCTTCGACTCGTCCAGCTTCCTTTGCAGTCGCCAAGCGATGAACGCCACGATGAACAGCGATGCAAAGACGATGCGCGAACTGAACACGTTGAGCTCATGTCCTGCAGTATTGACGCCGAAGAGCTGCGCCACGCCCTGCACCACGGGGAAGAGCACCCCCTCGCTGCCTGCACCCTTCGTCGGGGCGGCCAGCAATGTGCCCAGGATGAGGATGATGGTGGGCCCTATGCCCCAAGCCATCTGCGATATGCCGATGTTGCGGCCGCGGTTCTTCACCTCGCTGCTCTCGGAGATGTAGGTCCACGAGGCCGGCACACCTACGCCCACGCTGATGCCTGTGACGAGGAATCCCGCAAAGAGCATGGGTATGTTCACTGCCAGCATGATGATGGCCACGCCCAGCATATAGACGAGCATGTTGTAGGTGTAGATGACCTTTCGTCCGTACTTGTCGGCCAGTGTGCCCCCTATGATGGCGCCGATGGCTGCTCCCAGGCAGTTGGCACTGATGGCGTTCAGCCATCCCAGGGTGTCCTTGTGCAGGTCGAGGTAGTTCTGCCATAGCTCCAGACCACTGGCGCCGGCCACGATGGCTCCGGCATCGAGGTAGTTGGTCAGCGACACGGCAATGGTACTTTTAAGACTGCTGTTCTTTTTCATATTGCGGGTGTTAATGGGTGTTAGTGGTACGTATGCCGGCTTGTCGGCGTATGCTGTCGGCCACCATGGGGCCGTTGTTCTCCCAGATACATCCGGGACCGTTGGCGTTCTTCAGGAACTTCTCTGCCGGTGTCCAGTTGTTGCGCACGGTGATGTAGCTCGAGCCCTCATCGGTGTAGAGGTAGAACCAGTGGTCGGGGTCGTGTACGTAGGATGGCGAGCAGATGCTGTCGACGACGTTCTGCTCGATGAACGTGTGGGGCTGCGAGCCGAGGGTGTAGATGCCAGCCACGTCGTACATGTGGCGGGCATAGTGGTGAATGTGGTTCCCGCGCACGGTGTTGTTGGCCATCGTGCAGGTCTGCTGGTTCCACCCCCATCCCAAGGAGATGCCGGTATAGCTGACGTGGGAAATCTCGTTGTGCACGATGTTGACGTTGCGCACGAAGCCTGCGGCGATGCCCGTGCAGCCCCAGTCCTCGTTGGCGGCATCGCTGATGTGGTTGTCGCTGATGGTGAGGCCCGTGCACGTCTCGCGGCGGTCGCTGGGGTCGTAGGGCAGATGGGCCTCGTGCCCTTCTGGCCCAAAGCTGCCTGCGAGGATGCCCGTGCCGCCAATGTCGGTGAACGAGCAGCGCTCAACGGTTCCTCCGTTGACGAAGAGGTGATAGTCGAGGGCGGTGGAGGCCATGTGGCGGAAGGTGCACTCCGCGAAGGACACCTCCTTGGCGCAGCTCACGGCAACGGCCGCAGCAGGACGGCCCACCCAGCCCTGATTGTCGAGCTTGTGGTCGCCGTTGGGTCTGCTTATCTGGGGGCGTATCTTGTATGCCTCGGTCATGTACATGCCGGCCTGCAGCGGGGCGTGGCCCATGACCGACGGGCGCATCCATGTGGCGTGCTCGAAGGTGACGCCCCTGATGGTGACGTCGGTGATGGGCTGGTCGGGCGTGCCCTCGGTCTTGAGCAGCGTCTCCAATGCCGGTGCCTCGACGGTGGCGGTGCGCATGTCCTCGTCTTTCAGCGGCATGTAGTACACCTTCTGCTGCCGGGCGTCAAGCCACCACTCGCCGGGCTCATCGAGCAGCTCGCGTGCACCGGTGAAGTAGAACGCTGAGTTGTGCTTACCATCGGGGGTGACCATAGGCGACGGCCAGGGGTGCATGAAGTGTACGTGGCTCTCGGGCTGGTGGAACGTGAGTGCCACCGAGTCGCCCTGCACACGGATGTCCCTGATGCGCAGCACGGCCACGCACCACATCTCGTGGAGAACCAGTTCGAGGGGTGAGAACTGCGAGTTGCTGGTTGTGAGGCCTCCTATCGCCTTTCGGGGTATGTAGATGGTCTCGCCCGGCTTGTCGACGCTGAGTATGCGTGGCATCAGCTCGAAGGGGTCGCTGCCGTCGGCTATGCTGACGGGCACGCTGCGGGCACGCACGGCCTTGCGGCCGTTCACCCACAGCTGTCGGAACTCAAGCGGACGGCCGTTCCACTGGGGTACATCGGCCACCCAGAGCTTGCCCCGTTTTTTCCATCCCGTTATCTGCACCCCGCCGCTGACGACCACGCCGGGGCCGCCAAGGATGGTGGTGCCGCTGTCCTCGGGCCGCAGCACGATGGGCTGACAGAGGCGGTAGGTGCCCGGGGCAAGGCGCAAGACGGTTGCTCCACCAGTAGCGCTGCTGCCCTGCAGCCGCGCCAGACGGGCCTGCTGCAGGGCGTGCTCGATGGTGAATGGGCCGGGCTCCACCTCAATGGAATGGGGGGGTGAAGCTATGGTGTCCAGCTGAGACAGGAGCAGCAGGGCCATGGCGGTGATGATGCCTTTCAATGTCATATTGATAGTTAGGTTT
>JAILPA010000043.1 GCA_024690505.1 Prevotella sp. | reverse complement strand
CCGTCGAAGCGGAAGCCGTCGAACTTATACTCCTCGAGCCAGTACTTACAGTTAGAGAGCAGGAAGTGGAGCACGTCGTCCTTGCCGTAGTCGAAGCACAACGAGTCCCATGCGGGATGCTCGTGGCGGTCGCCAGGATAGAAGAACTGGTTGGGGTCGCCGGCCAGGTTGCCCAGACCCTCGACCTCGTTCTTGACAGCGTGAGAGTGGACGATATCCATGATGACGGCGATACCCATCTTGTGAGCAGTGTCAATCATCTCCTTCAACTCCTCAGGGGTACCGAAGCGGCTGCTGGGGGCGAAGAACGAGCTGACGTGGTAGCCGAAGGAGCCGTAGTACGGATGCTCCTGGATGGCCATGACCTGGATGGCGTTGTAGCCGTCCTTCTTGACACGCGGCAGCACTGTCTCGGTAAACTCCTTGTAGGAGCCCACCTTCTCAGCGTCCTGACCCATGCCGACATGGCACTCGTAGATGAGCAGCGGCGACTTGTCGGGCTTGAAAGTCTTCTTCTTGAAGACATACGGTTTTTCGGGGTTCCACACCTGAGCAGAGAAGATCTTCGTCTGGTCGTCCTGTACCACACGGCGGCACCAGGCGGGGATGCGCTCTCCCTCGCCACCATTCCAGTGGACCTTCATCTTATAGAGCTGGCCGTGCTTGAGCGCCTTCTCAGAGAGTTTCAGTTCCCAGTTGCCTGTGCCCTCGATGCGCTTGCAGCGATACTTCTCGGTCTCCTGCCAGTCGTTGAAGTCACCGATGAGGTAGATGTCGGTGGCGTTGGGTGCCCACTCGCGGAACACCCATCTCTTGGCCAGTTTGTGGAGGCCGAAGTAGAGGTGACCAGAGGCAAACTGCGACAGTGTCTGCTTGCCGTTACGGGTGAGCTGGGCTATCTTCCACAGGGCGTGGTCATGGCGGCCACGGATGGCCTGTTCGAAGGGCTCCAGCCAGGAGTCGTTGCGTACCAGACCGATGTGCTGCGGCTCTTCTGCCTGCTTGGCCTTGGCAGCGGTTTTCTTAACAGCTGCAGGCTTCTTGGCGGCTGCAGTCTTCTTGGCAGGAGCTTTCTTAGCAGGTGCCTTCTTCTCTGTTGCGGCGGTTTTCTTTGTTGTAGCCATAGTCTTTATTTATGCTTTTACCTTGAAAATTGCTTTCTTGATTTCGGGGACTCCTGCGATGCAGGGAGCGTGTCCGTCCTGTGGGAAGAAGATAGCCATCATGCCCGGCTGGAGGTTGATGTAGCTATCGGCAGCGAGGTCAGGAATCTTGGTGATGTCCTTCTCGGCATTGTATTCAGCAGCAGGCAGACGGTCGCGCTGGGTATAGCCGAAGGTCTCGTCGTCCGACAGGGGAATCTGGATGTCAATCATGTTGTTGTGGGTCTCGATGGTGGCTGCTTCTGGTGAGCGTCCCTTGGCCATCTGGATGTTGACAAAGAGGTCCTTGCCTACGATTTCATGCTTTCCTGCCTCCAATGCATTGAGGTCGTTCTGCTGCAGGAATTCCACAACCTTCGGAAACAATGGGTTCACCGATGCATAGTTCTTCAAATTCTCGAGTTTGTCGATAATCATAATTGTATAGTTTTTAGTAGTTAAACATTAATTTCTATCTACCCGGCGCTGGCCACGGATATAGGTACCCTGTGCCGTCACCTTGCCGTTGTTGTCTTTCTCGATGAAGGCCCCGTCGCGACGATCGTCGACGTAGGTACCCTCGAAGCGCTTGCCCTGGGCATCTTCCTCGATAGCCGGTCCGTTGCGCTTGCCGTTGCGGAAGTGGCCCTTGAACTTAGAGCCGTCAGCATAGTGGACAATGCCCTCGCCGTGAATCTTTCCGTCCTTGAACTGTCCCTCGAAGATGTCGCCTTTGCTGGTGGTCAGCTTGCCACGGCCATTGGGACGGTCGGACTTCCAGGCACCCTGGTAGGTGTCGCCATTATGCCACACGAGGAGCCCCTGGCCGGACTTGTCGCCATTGAGGAAGCTACCTGTATATTTGTCGCCGTTGGCATAGCGGAAGATGCCCTGTCCCGTACGCTCGCCCTTGACATAGTCGCCCTCATAGACGTCACCGTTCTGGAACTTATAGATGCCCTTGCCGTGTTGCAGGTCGTTCTGGAACTGACCCACATAGACGTCGCCATTGGCATAGTTATAGGTACCTTTGCCGTTCTGGTGGTCGTTGGTCCACTGTCCGTCGTAGGTCGAGCCGTCACCCCAGACGAAGAGTCCGTGACCGTTCTTCTTGTCATCGTTCCACTCGCCGTCGTAGTAGGCACCACCCTTGAACGTATAGCGGCCCTTGCCATAGCGCTGGTCGCCCTTCCACTCGCCATTATAGACGTCACCGTTATAATAGTTCATGACGCCATGGCCCTCACGGTCGTCGCGATACCAGAGACCTGTGTACTTATTATTATTAGCGTAGTAGTAGGTGCCCTGGCCATGTTGATGGTCCTGCATCCACTGGCCTTCATACTTCTCGCCGTCGGCAAACGAATAGACGCCGAAGCCCTGACGCTTGCCCTTGTAGTATTCACCCTCAAAGAAGTCGCCGTCCTTCCACACGGTCTTGCCTTTGCCATGCGGTTTCCCTGACTGCATCTCGCCATTATACTCGCCTCCATCTTTCAGGGTAGTAGAGCCAAGTGTTATCTTCTGGGCAGGCAGTGACAGCACAGCACCCATGAAGATAGCAAGAAAAATATATCGTTGGATCATAACTTTGTTCAAACCTTAAAACTTCACAAAGGTACGAAAAGATTTCGAGTCTACCAAGAATTTCCACAAAACATGGTATGTTTTTTTAAAATATTCACTATCTTTGCAGACACATTAAGGATTTTAAGAACTATCATGAAATTTATTGGCATTATCCCAGCGCGCTATGCCTCGACGCGCTTTCCAGGGAAACCCCTGGCCAACCTGGGCGGCAAACCCGTCATTCAACATGTGTACGAACAAGCCTCAGCCGTGCTGGAGGAAGCCTGGGTGGCCACCGACGACGAGCGCATCAGTCAGGCCGTTGAGCAGTTTGGCGGACGCGTGGTGATGACCCGCGCCGACCACAAAAGCGGTACCGACCGCATAGAGGAAGCGGCCGAGAAAATAGGTACGACAGCCGATGTCATCATCAACATCCAAGGCGACGAGCCCTTCGTTCAGCCAAGCCAAATAAAAACTCTAATGCAACTGTTTGACAACGCTGATACTCAGATAGGTACACTTGGTAAGCGTTTTGCAAATTCAATCGAAACCACCAACCCCAATTCACCCAAGATAGTGACCGACCTGCAAGGCTTTGCCCTCTACTTCAGCAGGAGTGTCATCCCCTTTGTCCGTGGCGTGGAAGGTGACGAGTGGTTCCAGCATTTCCCCTATCTGAAACACCTGGGACTCTACGCCTATCGCCGCGAGGTCTTGCGGGAAATCACCCAACTGCCACAGTCACCCCTGGAGCTGGCAGAGAGTCTGGAACAGTTGCGCTGGCTGGAGAACGGCTATCGCATCCGTGTAGGTCTTACGGAAGTAGAAACCGTAGGT
>JAILPA010000188.1 GCA_024690505.1 Prevotella sp. | reverse complement strand
GGTTAGGGGTGGGGTCTGTAATATTCCGTTAGCGAAGAAAATACTCACCCCACCCCGGCCCCTCCCCTACGATGGGAGGGGAGTGCCATGCGGGGGGAACGCCATGCGGCTTGCTATCAAGCGAACAGGGCGGTAGCCGCTCCCCTCCCATCGTAGGGGAAAGGCTACGGGTAGGCGAGCTATGCTCGGGAATGGGGCAGGGGTGGGGTCAGTAATTAAATCATTCTTTGGGGTAGTTTGGAGCTTGCAAAACTTGACTTAATTATTGCTGTCCGATAAAAGTAGAATCGACGAACAACAATGCCTCGCCTGTCTCCCCATCCTTCAATGGAATGCTGATGCCGCCCCTCTCCCCTCCCATCCAAGGGGAGGGACGCATGTAGTGTCATGCGGGTCGTGGGATTTGAGGGGGCTTAGATGTGGTCTGAATATCTGTATTTACTGACAGCAAAGTAAATTCAGGGCAATGAATTGTGTTTAGCGGACAGCAAATCAATACGAAATGAACCGCCTGACGGTGGAAGTCGGTTGATGAAAAACCCCCTGAAATAGTTTCAAGGGCCTTGGAACAAGTAGTTCAGGGCCGCTGAACTAAAAGTTCAAGGCTTCTGAACTAAAAGTTCAGCGGCCCTGAACCAATTTTGGGGGATTACCACCCTGACTTTGGGCCTGTTGTAATCGTTGCCTCTGATGACCGAAAGGGTCATAACGACTTTGCGCGTTCAACGGGGTGGGCCGTTGAACGCGCAAGTCTTAGTGTAGGGGAACGTTTGTTATTCGGGCAGCGTGTCGCTGAGCGGGTCGAACAGGCCATCGGCGTTGCGCCCCAGGTCGTGCCATCCCACGGTCTGGTGCAGCGTGGGGTTGGTCTGCATGGCGTTCTGGCGCAGTCCCATGAAATAGTAGGTGGGACGGTACTGTATGGTCAGTGCGTCGTCGTTGCCATCGGCATTCACGTCTTTACGGTCCAGGTTGGCATCGTACCACTGTGCCAGTGCCTGCACCTTCGGGTCGGCATAAGTTCCGGTGGCGGCGTCATAACTCATGTCCTCGTTCAGCGAGAGTGCGGTGGGACGTGTGGCCAAGGCAGGATCATCGGCCGACGGGGTGGTGCAGTAGAGCACGATGCTGTGGCGCTTGGTGCCGTTCAGCGGCTGCACGCCCAGCCATGCACAGGTGTTGCCTCCGAAGCCAGTGACGGCCCAGCTCGGTTTCAGGGCCGACTGTCCTGCGCCGCCGTCGAACAGCATCCAGCGGTGCATGTCCTCGTAGCGTTTGCCCTCGTAGGCCAGCTCTATCTGGCGCTCGTAGAGTATGGCAGCGATGAGCTTGGCACGGTCGCCGGCGATGGCGGCATCCAGGCCGAAGTTGTTCTCAGCTGTATAGCCCACACGGGCACGAATCTGCTGCAGTGCCTGCAGGGCTTCGTCCAGTTTGTTGGCACCGGCTGCTGCCTCGGCAAAGTTGAGCAGCACCTCGGCATAGCGCATGGTGATGAGGGGAGCAGCGTTCTTCATGAATCCCTTCGGGTTGGAACTGCTGTTGATGAAGACGTAGAACGGGTTGTTGTGAAGAGCCAGGTCGTCGCTGCGCTTGCGCACGTAGACGGAGTGGCTGCCCACCTTGTCGGCCGAGCCGGCCACGAGGTCGGGCCAGTAGCCATTGCTTGTCGTCACCTTGGTCAGGTCGGCGGCATCGTCGTTGTACATGTAGCTCCACAACTCATAGTTGGCACCAGTGAGCAGGCCCGGGGCAATGATGCCGTTGAGGGCTGCATCGGTCAGGTCGACGCCTCCTTCAGAGAACTTCCATTCCACGCCGGGGAAAGCGAATGTCCTGTAGAAGCGCGGGTCGCGGTTCAGCCAGAACTTCTTCTTGTCGTAAGGAATGGTGCTGAGGTCGGGGCGCTTGCCGTCGGCCATGGGGAAGAGGTCAACCATCTCCTGGGTGGGGGTGAGCCCGCCGCCACCATTGGTGTTGTGGGGGCGGATGGCGTGCTCCCAACGGTTGTATTTGCCATAGTCGGGCTGTCCGCTGACGTTGTCCTTGGTGTTGTGCAAGGTTACGAACACTGCCTCGGACACTGAGCCGTCGCTGCCAGTATAGTCGAGCCACGTGCGGGCCCAGTTGGCACCGTTGGCTGCACCGCCATTAGCCTGGTAGGTCAGGCCAAAGCCACCGCTTTGCAGCAGTGCGATGGCCGACTTGTTGGCTTCGTAGGCAGCCTGCCAGCGGCTGGCGTCATCGCTGCGGTTGAACACGGGGCTGGCGTAGTAGAGCAGCATCCAGCCCTTCAGTGCCTGTGCCAAGCCGGAGGTGACACGGCCGAAGTCGTTGGCTCCGTTAGTCCATTGGGCAGGCAGCATCTGGGCCGCTTTGTCCAGGTCTTCGCAGATGAAGTCGATGCAGTCTTTGGTGGTTTGGCGGGGAACAATCAGTTTCGAGCCGTCGCCGTCCTTGCCCAGCACGGGGTCTTGCACCGTCTTGATGATGGGCACGCCGCCATAGATGCGCACCAGGTGTGAGTAGACGTAGGCCCTGAAGAAGTAGGCCTGTCCCAGCAGTTCGTTCTTCTGCTCGTCGGAGAGCGATGAGCCCAAGACGCCCTCAATCACGTCGTTGCAGTTGCGTATGTGTCCCCAGGGGCTGTAGGTGTCGTTGGCCACGTAGAAGTAGTCGAAATTGGTGGAGGTGGTATAAGTCACCTCTTCCCCTGGGTCGACGAAGAGCGAGAATCCGCCGAACTCTTCGGTCGACTTGGCCCATCGGTCAGCGTTGCCCACTGACGTCCAGTCGTTGGGAGAGTTGGTACCGTTGCCATCGCCGCTGGTCGACACAGGCAGCAGCCAGTAGTAGAGGCTGTTCAGGCGCTCCTGAGCTCCGTTGTAGTCGCTGTAGACTGTCGTGTTGTCGAAGTTGCCGTAGTTCTTCTTCTCTTCCAGGAAGGAGTCGCTGCATGAAATGAAGGCGGCCGACGGAAGGAGGAAGAATGCTGCGCCGAGCATTTTCACTGTCATCTTTGCGCTTCGCTTCCCTATGATGTTATCTGTGTATTTCATATCTGTGATAGTTTTTTATTTGGTCCATGATTAGAAGATTAGAACGATACATTCACACCCATGGTGATCTTACGCAGGTTGGGGTAGCGGGTGTAGGTGCCGCCATAGCTGGCCCACGATTTGTCGGGATAGGGATTGTAGAAGTTGATGGCATTCTGAACGGTGAGGTTCAGCTTCACGTTGCTCACTCCGATGGGCTTCAGCCACTGCTTGGGCAGCTGATAGGCCACAGTGATGTTGCGCAGCGTGAACTGCTTGGCATCGACCAGCCAGAAGCTGGATGCTGCCTGGTTGACGTTGCCATAGCGCATGTTTGGCATGGAGGCATCGCGGTTCTGCGGCACGGTGATGTTGCCGGCAGCATCGTAGATGTCGTTATAGTTGAACATGTTACGATACGACGATGGCATGTTCTCATACTCATAGTCGCCTGCTGCCTGGCGGAAGTCGGTTCCTATGAGTGCCTTTGCGCCCCAGCTGGCGGCAAACTGTGCCTGCAGCGAGAGCCCCTTCCATGCTCCGCCCATGTTCAGGGTGAAGCCGTAGGGGTTGCTGCTGCGCTCTGAGAGCTGTATGTAGTCGTTGCCGACGGTCACGTTGTGGTCGGCAGGAGCATAGGTGCCGTCACCGTTGTTGTCGCCCTGCACGTCTTCGTAGATGAGCATACCGGGTCGCACTTCGCTCTTGGTCATGCCCAGGTAGGTGCCGTACGTGCCGTCGTCTTTCTTCATGTAGCGGTCGAAGTATTCTTCGATGTCCTGATAGCTGCGGAACATTCCCAGGCACTTGAAGCCCCACACGCCGCGGTCGGCACGCTCGCCGTAGACCATGTCGTCGTATTCGGGAATGGCCTGGAAGTTGGTGGCCAGTATCTCGTTGTCGCTATAGCCGGTGCTCAGCTTGGCCCAGTAGGAGATGTCGTTGCCAATCTTGTCGCGCCAGCCCAGGTTCAGCTCCCAGCCCCAGTAATTGATTTCTCCATAGTTCTCGGGCGTGGCCTGAGTACCGACGGTGGTGGGGAACTGTGCTGTTCCGGTGCGTGTGGCGAAGAGCTCGCGTCCGCGGTCGAAGTAATAGTTGAGGTCTACCGACAGACGACCGTCGAGGAAGCGTGCGTCGACACCGATGTTGGTCTTGTAGGTCTTGTCCCAGTGCACGTCGCGGTTGGTGCCAGCTTTCGGCATGACGAGGGCGTAGCCCACGTTCGAGTTGATGCCGTTGCTTCCGAAGACGGCACCCTTGGCGGCGTTGCGCTCATAGAGCTGTGCCCAGAGCCATGCGCGGATGTTGTCGCGTCCCATGAGACCCCACGATGCACGCAGTTTCAGGAAGTCAACCCACTTCACCGAGTTCTTGAACCAGCTCTCCTCGCTGATGACCCATCCTGCCGACACCGAGGGGAACTTGCCCCAGTAGTTCTGGGGCGCGAACTTGGTGCTGGCGTCAGCGCGGAAGAGGAACTCGAACAGGTACTTGCTGTCGTAGGCATAGTTCAGACGGCCTACGTACGAGAGCATACCGCTCTCCGAGCGTCCGAAGGACGTGGTCTGGTCGCCCATGCCCGATGACGACTGTCCGTCCTGATAGGCTATGAGGTCGGTGATGGTGCCTTCCAGCGGTTCGCTCCATGCTTCGGTTTTCTCTATTGAGAAGAGTGCGCTTACGTCGTGCAGCTTGGCGAATGTGCGTGCATACTGCAAGGTGAAGTTGTACTGGTAGCTGTCGGAGCGTGCCATGTTGCGGCGCAGCATACCGCCGTTGCTCACCAGTCGCAGCACGTTGGTGGTGTTCTCGTCGTAGACCACGCCGTTGCCGGTGTAGAGGTGACCGCCGCTACCACCGCGCTGTGTGAGGCGATAGAGGTCGAGTATGGTGCTTACGGTGTTGGTCTGGCTGTTGCTGATGTTCTTTGAATAGCTGACCTTTGCCGAGAGCCCTTGCAGTGGCTCGATGAAGCCCAGGTTCACCTCCACTGCGCCGTTGATGCTGAGGTTGTTCGTGCGGTTCTGCACGTTGTCGGAGCTGTTCTGCACGGCGGGGAAGTTGTAGAGCCTTGTAGCCGATGTAGGCACGATGTTCTCCATGCCGCTGTAGACGATGGGATAACCGTTGGCATAGTCGGGCACGAAGGGCAGGTGTGTCATCAGCCACCGGTAGTCGAAGTCGCTGCCGCCTCCCTGTGGCGCCACCGAGTTATTGCGTTCGCCCCAGTCGCCGCTCACCTGCAGCTGGGTCTTCACCCACTTGCCGATGTTGGCGTTGATGCCGGCGCGGAAGTTCCAGCGGTTGTAGTCCAGTCGGCCTATGTTACCGTCTTGGTCGTAGTAGCTTACGCCGGCAAAGTAGGTGGCCTTGTCGTTACCGCCGTTGATGTTCAGGTTGTGGCGTTGTGTGAAGGCGGCGCTCCATTCCTTGTCGAGCAGGTCGTAGTTCACACCTTTCACGGCGTTGATTTCATCGAGCTGGAACAGCTGTGTGCGCAGTGCGATGTTGTCCTGTGTCGATGTGTTGGCGGCACGGATGGTGTTGTAGGCTCTCATGTAGTCCTGGGCTGACAGCATCTTGGGCGTATAGAGGGCGTCGGTCCATCCGAACTGTCCGCTGTAGCTGATTTTCGGAGCGGCGTTCTGTCCCTGCTTCGTTTTGACCAGCACCACGCCGTAGGCGGCACGTGCGCCATAGACGGCAGCCGAGGCGTCCTTCAACACGGTGATGCTCTCTACCTCGCTGATGTCAAGGTTGTTGAACTGGCTCTCGGTTGAGATGAATCCGTCGATGACGTAGAGCGGCGACGGGTCGGGTTCGCCACCGCGTGTGGTGTTTGGCGTCACGCTGGTAGCGATGTCGCTCTGTCGGATGGTCAGCGAGGGGCTCTGTCCGGGGCGGTTGGCACCTGCTCCGCGTGTCACGCTGACACCGTTGAACATGCCCACGAGGGCGTCGCCGAGGCTACCCACTGAGAGGTCTTCGATGTCTTTTGGCGAGATGGTCTCAACGGCACCCGTCACGTTTTTCATCTTCTGTGTGCCATAACCCACTACCACTACCTCGTCGAGGCTCTGGCGGTCTTCCAGCAGCTTGACGGTGGTTCCCACCTTCACGGTCTGTGGCAGGTAGCCGATGTAGGTGACGGTCACCTTCGTGTTGGCAGGCACGTTCAGTGTATAGTTACCGTCGAAGTCGGTAATGGCGCCCGAGCTGCCGCTTTGGCCAGCCACCTTCACCGTTGCTCCAATGATGGCCTCGCCGTTCTCGTCGAGCACCTTGCCCTTGATGGGCTGATTCTGTGCGACGGCCGTTGCGCTCATCAGCATTCCGAAGCACAGTGTTGCAAATATTCTGTTTTTCATAATTGTTTGCAGTTCGTTTCTGTTAATACTCCAGTCCTATTTCAGCCAGCGGGGGTCGCCCGTCTGTCGCTCCAGCTGTTCGGCACCCGTAGGTGTGAAGTTGCCGTTTTCAGCATCTACAAATGCGGGGTCGGTCTGCAGGGCATTGTTCGAGGTGTCGTATTCGTTTTTCGAGTATCCCTCGGCCTCGGGTGCTCCGTCGAACCAGTATGTGTTGTAGGCGAAGTTGTTGACGGCCTGTGCGTTGATTCGTCCTGTCAGTCGGCGAGGCACCTGTCCGCTGCCGCAGTCGACGAAGATGTTTCCTACGATGTCGTAGTTCGACGTATTGCGTCCGTCGAATCCGCTGTGGTTGGCCATCTGTCCTGTCTTGGCAATGTTGTAGAATGTGCAGTAGCGCAGGTTGATGCTGTTGGTGAGATAGCCGGCACGGTCGCAGCGTCCGGAGTTGTTGTAGCGGATGAAATACTTCACTTCGTTGGCCGTGGTGGAATAGAATGTAGTCCTCGTAGCGATGAAGTCGTTGATGAAGCCGCCGCCGTCGTAGATCTGGAAGTAGGCCGCTGTGCTCATCTTGTCATCGGGGCTGAACTGCACCAGGCAGTCGGTCATGTTGAAGGTCTTCACGCAGTATTTCTTCTTGTTGTCGTACATGAAGTAGCGCACCACGTTGTTGAACTTGCAGTTCTGGAAGCTGATGGGGTCAGTGATCTGGTGGTGGTTGTTGTGGTCGGCATCCAGGATGTCGGGGTTCGGGTTCTCGCTCAGTGCCAGCACGGCCTGTGTCGATGCACCGCAATCGAATACCAGATATTTTGCAATGAAGCCGCTGCTGGTGGCCAGTCCGCCGCCCTGTCCGTAAACGATGGTGGCGGGATTGTTCTTGTCGGACGTGCGCAGGGTAACGGTGAACTTGCCGAAGTCGAGCACTTCGTTCAGCGTATAGGTGGCACCTGGGGCCAGGTCGAAGTTCAGGTTCATACCCACAGAATCCTCGGGTATGGGGTTATCAGCGAACCATTCGCTAAGGTCGCCCTCGGGAATGGGGGCGAAGGTCTGAGTGAACGTAGAGAAGAGCTTCGTTGTGGGCTGGTCGGCGTCCTTGTTGTTCAGTTTGGCGTTGCCCAGTGCTCGTACCTCCAAGCGGTAGTTCACGTCCTCTTCGCGCGATACTGACACCGAGCATCCGTCGATGGTGTCGGCCAGGATGACCGACTCGTCGCCCGCATTGAAGAGTTTTACCTCGTAGCCGCTGGCTCCGTGCACCACTGGCCAGCTGATGGTCTGACTGGCGCCATCGGTGGCAGCGGTAATGGTGATGCTGTTCGCGTCGGGCGAAGAGAGCTGCGCATTTCTCACGCTGCTGCGGAACGTCTCATTGCCATCATAGGTGTCAGCACACGAGGCCACGAGCCCCACGCCTGCAACCACTGCCGCATAGGCACACAACCTCATGCTTGATACAAATTGCAATTTGTTCATAGAAGTGTTTTAGTTAATGTTATACATGTATTTATGATAGTAGTCTTAGTTTTATGGGGCAAAGATACGAAGAAAATATCAAACCGTCAAACTTTTTCCCTTTTTTCTTTCGCGCATGCTTATATTTAAGAGGAGCAGGCCGCAGGATAAATAAGTCGAGAATTCAGTCCGAATAGGTTCGGACTCGGAGTCCAAAGGCTCTTGGACTTGTAGTCCGAACAGGCACAGACTCAAAGTCTGAAGAGCTTTCGGACTCAAAGTCTGAAGTGGTTTCGGACTCTCAGTCCGAAGGCCTCGGACTGGCAGTCCGAAGGCCAAAAACTCGCAGTCCGAAGGCTTCGGACTCTCAACCTAGGATTCTCTTGCCGTATAGCCCCCGTTGTATAGCCCTTTGAAATGTGGGAGAAAAGTTTCCCAAACATTTTGCTGTTTAAGGAAAAATCCGTATCTTTGCAGCAAACTTTTCGATACGACGAAAGCAGACATGAATAATAGCAATACAGACCCTATTCCCAGCCCCTCCCTTCATGGGGAAAGGCTACGGGAAGGCGCGACAGCGGGCGCTTGACCTCTGGTCGCTTGCTATCGGAGGGACGCAAGAATGGATGCGCAAGAATGGGGCTGGGGGGCTGTGTCTTTAGTTAGATAGAAGTCCATGTAACACCAGTTATATATAAGTCCAATTACAAACAACACTGAAACAAAATGAGAAGACAACTACTTTTTGCCGGAGCACTGCTGCTGGCATCTTTGGCATCGATGGCTCAGTATCCGCAACTGACCGACGAGGCACAGAAACTAATCGACAAACTATCCGTACAGTGGGCTGCCCACAGCGACTCGGCATGGGCCGAGGCGTTCCCCATTGTTATAGAAGAAGCCAAGGCCGGCCGTCCCTATGTGCCCTGGGCTTCGCGACCTTACGACCTGCGTCAGGCCGAGATTCCCGCCTTCCCCGGTGCTGAGGGTGGCGGTATGTACACCTTTGGCGGTAGAGGCGGAAAGGTGCTCACCGTGACCAATCTCAACGACTCGGGCCCTGGCTCGTTCCGCTGGGCCTGCGAACAGGGCGGCGCTCGCATCGTGGTGTTCAACGTGAGCGGCATCATACGCCTGAAGTCGCCCATCAACGTGCGTGCACCCTATATCACCATTGCCGGTCAGACGGCTCCAGGCGACGGTGTCATCATTGCAGGCGAGTCGTTCCAGGTCGATACCCACGATGTCATTGTGCGCCACATGCGTTTCCGCCGTGGTGAGACGCTGGTGTGGCACCGCGAGGACTCGTTTGGCGGCAATCCCGTGGGCAATATTATGATTGACCACTGCTCGTGTGAATGGGGACTGGACGAGAACATTTCGTTCTACCGCCACATGTTCGACCTGCACGATGGCAAGGACAAGCGCAAGACCCCCACTGTCAACGTCACCATACAGAACACCATATCGGCCAAGGCCCTCGACACGTGGAACCACGCCTTCGGCTCGACCATCGGCGGCGAGAACACCACGTTCATGCGCAACCTGTGGGCCGACAACAGCGGTCGCAACCCGTCGATAGGGTGGGGAGGCGTCTTCAACTTCGTCAATAACGTGGTGTACAACTGGGTGCATCGCACGGCCGATGGTGGCGAGTACAGCACCATGTCGAACTTCATCAACAACTACTACAAGCCCGGACCGCTGACACCGAAAGACCAGCCCGTGGGCCATCGCATCGTGAAGAGCGAGAGCCGCAGCCAGGGGCTCTTCCCTTTCAAGCAGTTCGGACGCGTCTATGCTGTGGGCAATGTGATGGAGGGCTATCCTGACATTACACGCGACAATTGGAATGGTGGCGTACAGACAGCCGACAAGGACGGAGACATGGATCCCACCGAGCTGGCACTGATGCGCAGCAACGAGCCTTTCGAGATGGCACCCGTCACCATCATGGGCGCCGAGCAGGCCTTCGACTGGGTGCTTCGGAACGTGGGGGCCACCGTGCCCTGCCGCGACATCGTAGACCAGCGTATCTGTGAAGAGGTGCGCACAGGCGTGGCCTACTATGTGCCCGACTACGAGAAGGAACTGGCCAAGATTGAAAAGAAGACCGGCGTGAAGCAGCATCCCTACGGCGACATGTCGGGACTGCATCCGAAGAGCCAGAACGAGGAAGGCTACTTCAAGTACCGTCGACTGGGCAACGACTCCTACAAGCAGGGTATCATCACCGATCCACGCCAGATGGGCGGCTATCCCGTGTACCGCGACTGGCAGCCCTACAAGGATAGCGACAAGGATGGTATGCCCGATGAATGGGAGACGGCTAACGGGCTGAATCCCAACGACCCCAGCGACGCCAATGGCGACCTGAACGGCGACGGCTATACGAACATAGAGAAATACATCAATGCCATCCCCACACAGGGCCGTGTGGACTGGCGCAATCTGAAGAACAACTACGACACGCTGGCTGAAAAAGGACGGCTGATGCAGTGATAATGGGAAGATGATGGTTGACTGGGAAAAACTAAAGGGAAAATACACTGCGTTCAAGCGGTGGCAGCAGACGCCTCACACGGTGGCTCCCATGGCAGACATGGAGCACGACTGCTTCACCTGTGGCACCCACTTCACAGGCAACTACTGCCCCCGTTGCGGACAGTCGGCACGCATAGGCCGCTTCTCGTTCAAGTCGGCCCTGCTGCTCTATGTCGATGTCTGGGGACTGGGTAACCGCGGCATGTTCCGCAACATTCGCGACCTCATCCTCCGGCCGGGATACATGATCCGCGATTACCTCAGCGGCATGCAGATGGCCTACTTCCCCCCGTTCAAGATGTTCTTCCTCCTGGCCACCCTCTCGTTCCTCATTGGCTCTGGCTTGAACATCAAGTTTGAGAACAAACTGGCTGCCGACACATCAAGCGAAGCCATAGACATCCGCATAGAGAGTACTGACAGCACTACCACAGCTATAAGCAGCGATAGCATAGCCCATGTGGATAGCCTTAGCACAGCCGTCGCTGAAGATATAGAAGGGAAACTATCGCCGGAAGAGAAACAAAAAGCCGAGAAAATCAAAAAAATTGATGATATTGGCCATTACATCGCCAAATTCCAAAGGAATTATCCCAACATCTTCGCCCTTTTTTGGCTGCTGGTCTTTTCGGCTTTCTTATATCTGTTCTTCAGGAAGTGCCCGGCCTATCCCAATATGCGCTATTCAGAGCTGGTGGTGGCCCTGGTCTACACGTCGAACATGTATTCCATCTACTCCAATGTCTTCGACTTTCTAAGCATCGGCAATTCCAGCGTGAGCCTCTTGCTGCTCTTGCTCACCCTCGTACCCTTGCACCAATTGTCGGGCTACAGCTGGAAAAAACTGATTCTCATCACTATCATAGCCCTCGTGATGCTCGCCGCCGCGATAGCTGCCTTCCTCATTCTGGGCATGATGGCGGTTTTTATCATATGAAATAACTCTTTTCTCTGACCTATGAATACAAAAGAACTGCAACTGCTGGCCGAACAGCGCCGCAAGCGCCTGGTGGAGGTGGTGTACCGTGCCAAGGCGGGCCACATCGGCGGCGACCTGTCGTGCCTCAATGTGATGACGGCACTCTATTTTCAAGTCATGCAAGGGCTTGACCCTGCCAATCCCAAGGCGCCTGAGCGCGACCGCTTCGTGCTGTCGAAGGGCCACTGCGTCGAGGCACTCTACGTCACGCTGGAGGCGAAGGGCTTCCTGGCATCTGATGTGCTCGACACCCTCGGCCAATATGGCAGCATCCTCAGCGGCCACCCCACCATCGAGGTGCCTGGCATCGAAGTGAACAGCGGCGCACTGGGCCACGGCCTGAGTATTGGCACAGGCATGGCCATCGCTGCCAAGATGGACGGGAAGAACTGGAAGACCTACGTCCTCATGGGTGACGGCGAGCAGGGCGAGGGTAGCATCTACGAGGCCGCCATGGCAGGAAACCGCTACCATCTTGATAACCTCGTGGCCATCATCGACCGCAACCACCTGCAGATATCGGGCAACACCGAGGACGTGATGCCTATCGACAGCATCCGCGACCGCTGGACGGCATTCGGATGGGACGTCGTCACCATGAACGGCGATGACATGGACGACATCGTCCGTACCTTCGATGCCATCGATTACCATAGCCGGAAGCCGCACCTCATAGTCTCTGAGACGACGAAAGGTCGTGGTGTGTCGTTCATGGAAGGCGTAGCCAAGTGGCACCACGGTGTGCTGAACGAAGAGCAGTGCCAGGCTGCCGTCAAGGAGATAGAAGAAAGAATTAAAAGATTAAGTTGAAATGATTGCTTGCAGAAAACAATTCACCGACACGCTGCTGGAACTGGCGCGTGAAGACCGAGATATCATTGCCGTGACGACCGATGCTCGCGGCTCCGTCACCCTTGGCGACTTCGCCACCGCACTGCCCGAACAGTTCGTGGAATGCGGCATTGCCGAGCAGGATGCAGTAGGCATCAGCGCCGGATTGGCCCACAGCGGCAAGAAAGTGTTCTGCTGCGGGCCGGCCTGCTTCTATGTGGCCCGCTCGCTTGAGCAGGTGAAGGTTGACCTGGCCTACAGCGAGAACCCCGTTACCATCCTTGGAGTCTCGGGCGGCGTGGCCTATGGCGCTCTGGGTGCCACTCACCATTCGCTCCACGACATCGCCGTGCTGCGCACCTTCCCTGGCATGACTGTCTGTCTGCCCTCCGACTGGCGCGTGACAAGGAAACTCGTGAAGTTCCTTGTCGACTACGATAAACCCTGCTATGTCCGCGTAGGCCGTGCCGCTGTGCCCGATGTCTACCCCGATGATGACTTCACCTTTGAGCCGGGCAAGGCCATCACCGTGGCTGACGGCACCGACGTGACCATTGTTGCCACGGGCGAGACCGTCTACCATGCCTGGCAGGCCGGCCTCCGCCTGAAGGAGCAGGGCGTCAGTGCCCGTGTGCTCGACTGCTCATGGCTGAAGCCGTTCGACGAGGAGGCCATCCGCCGTGCTGCCCGCGAGACGGGGCGTATCGTCACCGTGGAGGAACACTCACGCTTTGGCGGGCTCGGTGCCATTGTGTGTGAGCTGCTGAGCGAGCAGCCTGTGCCAGTGCGCATCATCGGCATCCCCGATGAGAACGTCGTCCACGGCACTAACGCAGAGATTTTCCACCACTACGGCATGGATGCGGAAGGAATAGTACAGTCCGTCCTTGATTTCACCGCTAAGCATTAGGAACACTATGAGTAGTTATATCATTGCCATTGACCAAAGCACCAGTGCCACGAAGGCATTGCTGTTCGACGGGCAGTGCCGTCTGTTGGCACGCGCCGACAAGGAGCATCGCCAGTATTATCCGCAGACAGGGTGGGTGGAGCACGATGCCGATGAGATCTATCATAACATGGTGGAGGTCATACGGGACGTTGCTGACCATGCGCCAATGGCTGCTGACCGTTCATCAGCCTGGAGCATCGCCATCACGAATCAGCGCGAGACAGCCGTAGTGTGGGACAAGACCACAGGCAAGCCCATATCGAATGCCGTTGTTTGGCAGGACACTCGAGGTGCCGGACTGTGCCGCCAGCTTCTTGCCGACGGGAAAGGGCCAATGGTGATGGAGCGTGCCGGCTTGCTCATCGACCCGAACTTCTCGGCTTCGGGCGTAGCATGGCTGCTCGACCATGTACCCGGTGCTCGTGAAGCAGCCCAGCGCGGCGACCTGCTGATGGGCACCATCGACACGTGGCTCATCTGGAAGCTCACGGGTGGTCGTGTGCACGCCACCGATACCACCAACGCCTCGCGCACCATGCTGTTCAACATACACACCATGCAGTGGGATGATGACCTGCTGGCACTGTTCAACATTCCGCGGACGATGATGCCCGAGGTGAAGCCCTGCGATGCCGTTTATGGCGAGACGACCTGTGAAGGACTGTTTGCCGCTCCCATCCCCGTGGCTGGAGTACTTGGCGACAGCCACGGCGCCCTCGTAGGCCAGATGTGCTTTAGTCCGGGTTCGGGCAAAGTGACCTACGGCACGGGCAGCAGTGTGATGGTGAACATCGGCGAAGAGCCGCTGCCTGCTCCCGAAGGCCTTGTCACCAGCGTGGCTTTTTCGGCCTTCGGTAAGACGTGGTATGGCTACGAGGGCAACATTTACAGTACGGGCGCCACCCTGAAGTGGCTGGCTGACCAGATGAAGATGGTGGGGCATCCGCGCGAGATGGAGCAGGAAGCCACGAGCGTCCCTGATTCAGGCGGTGTATATATTGTGCCAGCCTTCAGTGGACTTGGTGCTCCGTGGTGGAAGAATGATGTGAAGGGGGCTGTCTTCGGGCTGACCTTTGCCACCACCAGGGCTCATTTCCTCCGCGCTGCCCTTGAGTCGATAGCCTATCAGATAAAGGACCTGGTCGATGCCATGACCCGTGCCACCGGTGCACCGCTGCGCGAGATAGCCGCTGACGGCGGCCCCACGAAGAACCATTTCCTCATGCAGTTCCAGGCCGATCTGCTTCAGACGCCCATTGTATGCACCGAGGTTGAGGACGCCTCGGCTTTGGGGGCTGTCATCATGTGTGGCTTTGCCACTGGCCTCTGGCATTCGTTCGACGATGTTGCCCCCTTGCGCAAAATAACACAAGTCATCGGGCCGCAGCCCGATGACCATGCCACGCTCTACGCCGGCTGGCGAGAAGCAGTGAAACAACTAATTAAGAACTGAGTTTACAGCGGTTCCTCTTACAGATAGCGATGATAGTCCTGACCTGTTTGTGGAGTATTCCAGACCAGTTCAGGGGATAGTCCACACGTCTTACAGGGGATAGTCCTCGAAGGCGTAGAGGATGGTCGACAGGTAGCGCTCACCGGTATCGGGCAGTAGTGCCACAATCTTCTTTCCCTTGTTCTCCGGGCGCTTGGCCACCTCGATGGCGGCGAAGAGTGCAGCACCGGCGCTGAT
The DNA here is from genome assembly GCA_024690505.1 of Prevotella sp. Classification (GTDB taxonomy): domain Bacteria; phylum Bacteroidota; class Bacteroidia; order Bacteroidales; family Bacteroidaceae; genus Prevotella. Next base: position 75,755 of record JAILPA010000188.1, on the reverse strand, counting down.
GCCTACCAGCAGGCCTTCCTGTTGGGCAATCTCGCGGCCCGTGCGGATGGCATCGTCATTGTCCACGTCGAACACCTCGTCAATCACCTGTGCATCGTAGGTCTTGGGCACGAAGCCGGCGCCTATGCCCTGAATCTTGTGTGGCCCGCTCTTTCCTCCGTTCAGCACGGGGCTCGACTTCGGCTCCACGGCGATAATCTTCACATTCGGGTTCTGCTCCTTCAGGTACTTTCCTGTGCCGCTAATGGTGCCGCCTGTGCCCACACCGGCAACGAAGATGTCCACCTGTCCGTCGGTGTCGCGCCAGATCTCAGGACCGGTGGTAGCATAGTGTTTGACAGGGTTGGCTGCGTTCTCGAACTGCTGCAGGATGACGGCTCCGGGAATCGAGTCGCGCAGTTCCTCGGCAGCGCGGATGGCACCTGGCATACCGTCTTTTCCAGAGGTGAGGCGCACCTCGGCACCGTAGGCCTTCACCAGATTACGGCGCTCCACGCTCATGGTTTCGGGCATGGTAAGGATAAGATGGTAGCCCTTGACGGCACTTACCAGGGCCAGTCCTACGCCCGTGTTGCCGCTGGTGGGCTCGATGATGGTGGCGCCCGGCTTCAGAATGCCTTTCTGCTCTGCGTCCTCGATCATAGCCAGGGCAATGCGGTCTTTCACGCTGCCGCCGGGGTTGAAAAACTCTACCTTGGCAATGACCGGAGTCTCCAGTCCTTTTGCCTTTGAATACTTGTTGAGCTCAAGAAGTGGGGTGTTGCCGATGAGCTCGGTCAGCTGCTTTGCAATCTTTGTCATAATCTTATCCTTTATATTAATATAGGTAATTCAACATTTGTCATTTCGATGCTTTATCGGGTTGTCATCGCTATGTTTGTTTTGACGGTGCAAAGTTACGGCCTTTTTCCCACTCCCACAATACCCTAAACGGTTTATTTCGCCTACCAAAAGTGTGGTATTTGGCCGATTTGCAATTTGCCTTCTTTCTTCAATGATTACATTTTTTGCGGCCCGCTAATCATCGCAGCGGCTTGGTGGGGCGAGTAGAATGTAAGGAAAATTCTAATTCGCAGAAAATGCCGTACAGCAGCCATTTTGGAAAAGGACAGCTTTGAGGGTCAAAAAGCTGTCCTTTTCTACCCTCAAAGCTGTCCTTTTCCACTTTCAAAGCTGCCCTTTCCTTTTTGCAGGAATATCGATGTAAAGAAAATTTGCAATCCGATTCAGTCTTTCATGGTTCATCGTCCAGCCAAGCTCCATTATTGCTAAGATGGTATTCCTTAGGTCGAATGCACGTAAAAAGAATCCGATGCACTGATTACATGCATCGGAAACGACAGCACCCCCAGCCTCTTAATACCATCGGGGCAGAGTCGCAAAATTCATAAAATGGTTTCATAATTCACAAAATCGGCTTAAATGTAGAACTCCGAGGAGTCTACCAGTCCGGCACGGAGGGCATATTTGATGACCTCGTGAGCCGTGTTTACGCCCAACTTGCGGAAAATGTTCTTGCGGTGTGTGGTGATGGTGTGAATGCTCGAGAACCGTTCGGCGGCAATCTCCTTTGTGGTCTTGCCCTGGGCAATGGCCTTCACTATCTCCGTCTCCGTCTCCGTGAGGATGCTGGGTCGCTCCTCCTCTTCCTGACTTTGGTTGATGATGACCTCCAGCGCCCTCTGACTGATGTGGCGCTGGTGATGGCTCACAGCATCCAGCGCGTCGCGGAGATCCTTTAGTGGGCCGTCCTTGAAGACGATGCTGAACTGATGGGAGGCGTAAACGACACGTCGCAGGAAACGTGGCGTCAGTTCGTCGCTGATGAGTATCCATTCGGACAGTGAGAAACGCTCAGCGACAATCAGCAGCTGGTCTTCGTCGGCAAAGTCGAATAGCGTGTAGTCGAGCAGCACCACGGCACTCTCATGCTCTTTGAGCAAGGCCACGAGCGAGGCTTTGTCTGAGGCACGGTACACCGTATTGTTCTTGTCCTGACGGATCAGGCTTTCGAGCGCAAACCGTGTCAGCTCCTGATTGTCAGCTAAGATATAGTTTCTCGTCATCTGTCAAAAATATGGCCGGTGGCCTCAATGGGAGTAATAATGTGAGATAAAAGGAAGTAGAAGTGGAAGCTTGCCTTATACACCGGCATCGAAGATTCTCCTGACGAGGCGGGAACTGACGGAGCACAGTCGCACGATGCGTATTCCCCAACGGCTGCCGTAGATCAGCTTGGCTATCAGCCGCTCTTTCCGTTTGTTCTTGAATATGCGGTGGTTAGTCTGGCTGAAGGGCTTCCCTTCAATGATAGCGATGCTGGCATTCCTGCCTGTCGCCAGAGCATAGTATAGCCCTTCGTATGTCAGCTTGTTGGGAAAGCCTCCTGCATCGCCAATGAGGATGATGTGCTCATGGCCTGACTCCACCTCCTCAGTAGGGATGTAGGCGCCGCGTATCTTGGTCTCCTTGACGCCAAACTGCTGCATGATGTTCCTGAACATGGCCAGCGTCAGCTGTTTGTCGCCATAGCCCACTACATCGTGGCTAGTGCCGGGAAACCAGTAGTAGTAGCCACTGTCGTATTCGCTGGAGATGGAACCTTCTATGCGGTCTTTGGCCTTCTCGACATATTGCTCCATGAAGAGCACGTTGCCATGATAGGCACCCGTTGCCTGCTGCCTGACACGGCTGTTGGCACCGTCGGCTCCCACCAGATAGCGGCACAGATACTGCTCACCCGACTTCAGGTTGACGAGCAGCCTTCCGTCGGCCTGCTCTTCATACGCGGCGAAGGAGCCCTTCACCCATTCTCCACCTATGTGCTGGTACTGCTGCAGGAGGGCGTAGTCGAAGTCCTTCCTGTTCACAATCCGTAGCTCTTCGGTCGGCTCAAACTCGCTGACAGGCTCAGTGCCTATCATCAGTTTCATTTTCCTCACTGAGCGATAGTCGTAGCTCAGGTCGGGCATCATCTCAGCCAGAAGGGTATATGCCTTGTGGGTCAGGCCGCCACCGCAGACTTTGTCGCGTGGAAAGTTGGCACGGTCTATCAGTACGCAATCCACACCGGCTTTCTTCAGCAAATAGGCACACGTCGTCCCTGCAGGGCCGGCACCAATGACGACGACATCCTTTGCCTGGCATATACTCTTCTTCATCTCTGAGATCTTGGTTGCAATTTTGCTTGTTGTTCTTTCTTCAATCTTCTCTCGCGATGGGGGGTGGAGCTCTGTAAACACTCCCCCCCAGCATATTGATGCCTACTTCCTTCATCTGGTTGACGGCATTTTCAGCAACAATGCAGCTTTTCCATCGTGCTATCAGTTTTTGTGTGCAAAGTTAATAATAAAAAGTGAATAAATTGTTGTTTATGATGAATTATGTACGAAATCTTATTCCTTTCTTCATAATTCTTCCCTCTCTCATCTGGATTATGACTTTTCCAAAGCCTGTGCCAGGTCATCGATGATGTCATCGATGTGCTCTGTGCCAATGCTCAACCGTATGGTGGCTGGCGTGATGTGCTGCTCGGCCAGTTCCTCGGGCGAAAGTTGCGAGTGGGTGGTGGTGTAAGGATGGATGACGAGGCTCTTCACATCAGCTACGTTTGCCAGCAGCGAGAAGATCTGAAGTGCATCGATGAAGCGCCAGGCCTCCTCTTGTCCGCCCTTGATCTCAAAGGTGAAGATGCTGCCCGCACCGTTGGGGAAGTACTTGTTGTACAGGGCATGGTCGCGATGGCTCTCCAGGGCAGGATGATTCACCTTGGCCACCTTCGGGTGCTTTGACAGGAAGTCGACCACCTTCAGGGCATTCTCCACATGGCGCTCCACGCGCAGGCTCAGCGTCTCAACGCCCTGCAAGAGGATGAAGGCATTGAAGGGTGAGATGGCAGCACCAGTATCGCGCAGGATGACGGCACGGATGCGGGTGACGTAGGCAGCAGCGCCTACTGCGTCGGCAAAGACAATGCCGTGATAGCTGGGGTCGGGCTTGGCCAGTGTGGGGAATTTGTCGGGGGCGGCCTTCCAGTTGAACTTGCCGCCGTCGACGATGACGCCGCCCAGCGAACTGCCGTGACCACCAAGGAACTTCGTTGCCGAGTGTACCACGATGTCGGCTCCGTGCTCTAACGGCCGGATGAGATAGGGCGTGCCGAAGGTGTTGTCGACGATGAAGGGAATGCCGTGCTTATGGGCCACGGCGCCCACGCCTTCAAGGTCGAGCACGTCGCTGTTGGGATTGCCGAAGGTCTCGGCATATACAACCTTTGTGTTGGGCTTGATAGCGGCCTCGAGGGCGTCCAGGTCGTTCACGTTGATGATGGTGTTCGTGATGCCCTGGGTCGAGAGCGTGTGGGTGATGAGGTTATAGGAACCGCCGTAGAGGTTGTCGGCAGCCACGATATGGTCTCCTGCCTGTACGATGTTCTGCAGTGCGTAGGTGATGGCAGCAGCACCACTGGCAACGGCCAGACCGGCCACGCCACCCTCAAGAGCAGCCACGCGGTCCTCGAACACACCCTGGGTGGAGTTGGTCAAGCGACCGTAGATATTGCCGGCATCGCGTAGACCGAAGCGGTCGGCAGCGTGCTGACTGTTGTGGAATACATACGATGTTGTCTGATAAATAGGTACGGCGCGAGCGTCGGTTGCCGGGTCGGCCTGTTCCTGTCCTACGTGAAGCTGTAAAGTCTCGAAACGATAGTTTTTCTTCGTACTCATAATCTTATCCTTTCTTTTTTTGTTTATATTTATTATTGGTTGGTTTGTCCTCTTGTCGTATTCCAGTTCGGGCGGATGACAAGCGTTGTCGGGGTAAGCCCGGGCAAACGTCCTGCTCGTCTCCTGTTTGACGGTGCAAAGTTACGCACATTAGAAATATCTGCCAAATTCCTTGCGTAATTCGGAAAATATCCCTAAATTTGCAGCGCAGAAAGAACAATGTTCCGATGAGGACTCAGTAAAGCCCCCCAAACAGAATAATCTTCTGGAATATGGCAGAAAAGCAACGTTTAGGTGATGGTACGTCGGGGTTGAATCTCGACGAAACCGACTTGGAGATACTGAAAACGCTCCAACGAAATGCGAAACTGACGACGAAAGAGCTGGCCGATGCCGTGCATCTCACGCCGACGCCAGTGTTTGAGCGCCAGAAACGGCTGGAGCGTCAGGGCTACATCAAGAAGTACGTTGCCGTGCTCGACCCCGAAAAGCTCAATCAGGGGCTGCTCGTGTTCTGCAAGGTGAAGCTGAAGCAGATTAACCGCGAGATAGCTGAAGCGTTTGTACGGCGCATACAGCGCATTCCCGAGGTGACTGAGTGCTATAACACCAGTGGAGCTTATGACTATTTATTAAAGGTTCGTGCGCGTGACATGAAGCAATACCAGGAGTTCGTGCTGACCAAGCTGGGCGACATCGACACGGTGGGCTCCATTGAGAGCACCTTCGTTATGAGCGAGGTGAAGCAGAAGTACGGCATCAATATTTAGGGAGCCCGCGACTCAAAGGGAACGGGAACAGAACAATACTCTGAGATAATAATAAGAATCATACAGACAAACATCAATAATGCTTAGAGACTAATGAAGAACGGAAAGACTTGCTTCGGCGTGATTATCGGAACACGCGCCTATTTTAATTCTGAACTCGCCCGCGATGTGCGCAAGCAGTTGCTTAAGACGATGGACGAGCTGGGTTACGAATATGTCATCCTGCCCGAGGATGCCACACCCACGGGCTCATCGAGCATAGAGACCCGCGAAGACGGCCTGAAAGTGAGCCGGCAGTTCCGCAGCCACCGCGACGAGATAGATGGCATCGTGGTGTCCTTGCCCAATTTCGGATTCGAGATTGGCATCATCAATGCCATTAGCGATGCCGACCTCAACGTCCCCGTGATGGTGCAGGCCTGCAATGACGAGAACGACAAGGTAGACCTTGACTCACGCCGCGATGCCTTCTGTGGGAAAATCTCCGTCTGCAACAACCTCTACCAGTATGGCATTCCCTTCACCGACACCACCCTCCATACCTATTCTATATATAGCCCCTTGCTCGCCCAGGACTTGCAGCGCTTTGCTGCCATCTGCCGCGTGGTGAACGGGCTGCGCCACTGCCGTATTGGACAGATCGGCACGCGCCCTCTGGGCTTCAATACCTGTCGCGCCAGCGAGAAGCTGCTGCAGCGTACGGGTATCACCGTCGTCCCTGCCGACCTGAGCGAGATACTCTTTGCCGCACAGAAGATAAAGGACGATGACCCCGCGCTCACCTCTCACCTCTCGCGTCTTGCTGCCTATGCCAAGGTGCCCGAGGCTTACCGCGAGAAGCTTGCACTGCAGGCGAAGTTCGGCGTGGCTGTGGAGCAGTGGATTGAGGCCAACGATGTACAGGCCGTGGCCATACAGTGTTGGGACTCATTGGAGCAGAACTACGGCTGTGCTGCCTGCGTGACGATGTCGATGCTCAGCGACAAACTGATACCTGCCGCCTGCGAGACCGACCTTGCCGGTGCCGTGTCGATGTACGCCCTCGCTTTGGCCTCGGAACAGGCACCTGCCCTGCTCGACTGGAACAACAACTTCGCCGAGGAACGCAACAAGTGCGTGTGTACCCACTGCGGCAACTTCCCACGTGGGTTCATCGGGAATAACGACCTGAAGCTCGGCCCGCTCGGCGTGCTCGGACGCACACTTGGCAAGGTGAATACCTTTGGTGCCGTCTACGCCAAAGTCAGCGAAGGCCCATTCACCTTCTTCCGTATCAGCACCGACGATTCGAAGGGCTGCATCAAGGCCTATCTCGGCAAGGGTGAAATTACCAGCGACCCCTACGGCATGGATGGCTGTATCGCCGTGACGAAAGTCGACAACCTGCAGCGCCTGATGAAGTATATCTGCAAGAACGGCTTCGAGCACCATGTGGCCATGTGCCGCACCGATGTGGTCGATATCCTGAACGAAGCTATTGAAACTTATCTGGGCTGGCAGCTCTACGTGCACGAGTAGATATGAAACGGAGATTGACATTGTTATTCCTAATAGGAGTGCTGGGACTTACCGCTATGGCTCAGGAGTCCTCATCCTGCAAGAAGAACCAAAAGGCCGACGAAGTGCTGAGCGTCGTGCGCCGTGCGAACGACTATTTCATGGCCACCTATGAAGACCCGACTGTGCCCACGAACTGGAAGAAAGTGCGGCCGTCGAGCCTGTGGACCCGTGCCGTCTATTACGAGGGGCTGATGGCTCTCTACGACGTTGACCCACAGCAGCGCTATCTTGACTACACCGACCGCTGGGCCAGCTTCCACAAATGGACGCCCCGCAACGGCATACAGACCACCGATGCCGACGACCAGTGCTGCGAGCAGGTGTATCTTGTGCGCTACGAGCAGACAGGCAACGACTCGCTGATGGTTCGCACCAAGGAGAATCTTGACCTGCAGATGACGAAGACCAACCCCAAGGGCAACAACTCCCTCTATGGCTGGTGGACGTGGATTGACGCCATACAGATGGCCATGCCCATCTACATGCAGATGTACCGCCTGACCGGTGATAAACGCTATCGCGACCACGGCATGATGATGTATCGCTGGAGCCGCAACGAGTGTGGTGGCGGGCTGTTCAACGTGAAGGACGGCCTGTGGTGGCGCGATGCCGACTATGTGCCGCCTTACCAGGAACCCGACGGACAGCAGTGCTACTGGAGCCGTGGCAACGGCTGGGTCTATGCCGCTTTGGTGCGTTGCATGAACGAGCTGAGCCCCAAGGACAAGGCGTACAAGGAGCTGAAGAAGGACTTCCTGCTGATGTCGGAAGGTCTGCGTAAGTGCCAGCGCGAGGACGGATTCTGGAACCCCAGCCTCGTGTCCACCAACTATGCCATGCCCGAGACCAGCGGCACCGCACTCTTCCTCTATGGCATCAGCTGGGGTATACGCCAGGGCTACCTCGATGCCAAGGTCTACTGGCCCATTGCCCAGCGAGCCTGGGAGGGAATGGTGCGCGATGCTGTGCACCCCGACGGATTCCTTGGCTGGATGCAAGGCACGGGCAAAGAGCCTTCCACCGGACAGCCCCTGAGCTATACCCGTATTCCCGACTTTGAGGACTATGGCACTGGCTGTTTCCTGCTTGGCGCTGCAGAATATTACAAGTTAGTTAAACTATCGTGCGGATGCAACGTCAAATAAACAACAATGAACGACACGATTGTCAATAAACAACGAACAACATTTTTAATACCGTAAGAATATGAAAAAGCTGATTCTTTTCACCTTGTTACTTGTCTGTGGCATGACCACAGCCATGGCACAGAAGCCTGCTGAGATTAAGTTTGACAAGCAGACCCACGACTTCGGTACCTTCTCGGAGAAGGAACCCATTGTGAAGTGTACGTTTACCTTTACCAATGTGGGCGAGTCGCCGTTGATAATCAACCAGGCCGTTGCCTCCTGTGGATGCACTGTTCCTGAGTACACAAAAACGCCCGTCCTGCCTGGGCAGAAGGGCGAAATCAAGGTGACCTACAACGGAACGGGCAAGTTCCCCGGACACTTCAAGAAGTCCATCACCATACGCACTAATGGCGTGGTAGAAATGACGCGCCTCTACATTGAGGGTGACATGGAGGAGGCGCAGTAACGCCTCCTTTTTTTGTTCCTTATGCTTAGTTGTTGAGGAGCATCTGTCTTATTTCTGCTCTATGTACACTTCCTTGTAGAGTTCCAACAGCTGCTCTGCTGTGTGGCGCCATGAGAACAGGCGAGCACGCTCCAGTCCTACCTTCTTCTGCCGCTGATAGAAGTCAGAGTCGGTCTCTAAGCGTAGCAGCATGTCGGCGATTTCATTGGGCTCTTCGGGATTAACGAGGATGGCGTCGGGACCGCCGATCTCGGGCATCGACGATGTGTTGCTGGTGATGACGGGCGTGCCGCAGGCCATGCTCTCGAGCAGTGGTATTCCGAAGCTTTCGCGCAGCGAGGTGTATAGGAATGCGAAGGCCGCGTTATATATGAATGGCAGGTCGGCATTAGGTATGTACCCTGGCATGAACAGGAATTCTCGCACGTTCTCTATGTGGTTGCGGCTGATGATGCCATCGAGGTATTGACGGTCGAGGTCGGCCATGAGCAGGGGGCGCTTTACCTCCGACCTGCTGAGGTAGCGTGAATAGGCAATGAGCGTTCGCTCGGTGTTCTTCTTAGGGTCGGTGTTGCCTAGGAAGAAGATGAATCCGTCCTCAGCCATGTATTTCCTGTAAACTTTATTTGCGTCTTCCAGCGGGTGGAACCACTCGTTGTAGCCGTTGTATATCATGGCCATGCGTTGTTCGGGTATGTGGAGCTTCGATATGATGTTCTTCATCTCGAAGTCGCTGACGGTGATGATACGCTCGCATTTCGGCAGTATGCGTGGCACCACCAGTCGGCGGTAGAGCCAGCCGGCGTTCTGGTAGAGCGAGCGGTTCTGCTTGTCGCGTGGTTCCAGGAAGATGATGTCGTGCAGCGTCAGTATAAGTGGAATGCTACAGCGCAGCGGAGCCGTGTTGCTGGTGCAGTGGAGCATGTCCACGCGGGCATTCTTGGCAGCACGTGGCAGCGCCACCTGTTCCCACAGCGGGTAGCTCTTTGCCTCCACTTCTATGACGTGAACGCGCGTGGAGTCCTCTACGCAGCGGTCGGGCCCAGGCTTCACGAAGACGAAATACTCGTTGTGCATATCCGTCTGTTGCAGTTGCAGAATCTCCTGAAGCACCACATAGTCCATGCCGTGCTTGTTTTTGCGGAAGATTCGCTGCGCTTCTATTCCTATTCTCATATTGACTTCAGGTTAGGACTTCAATTCTTTATTTCAGGCTTCAGCGCCTTGATGACTTTAGCCGGCACGCCCGCCACCAGCGAAAACGGAGGCACATCTTTGGTGACTACTGCCCCTGCGGCCACCACGCTGTGGCTGCCGATGTTGACGCCTGGTAGCACGACGGCGTTTGCGCCTATCCACACGTCGTCGCCTATGCTGACGGGGCATGTCGCCACTCCCTGTTCGTCGATGCGGCGGTCGGGGTCGTCGAAGTTGTGGTTCAGGGCCGTCACGGTGATGCCCTGTGCCAGGTTCACGTGACTGCCTATGGTAACGGGTCCGATGATGGTGTTGTGAATGCCGATGCGTGTGTGGTCGCCTATGACGACGTCTCCCACAGCGTTGTTGATGCACGAGTAGCTCTCCACCACGCTGCTTCGTCCCAAGACAAAGCGCCGATAGGGTGGCGTGTCCATGCGCACACTGCCATAGATTTTCGAGCAGCGTCCGCGTTTCTGATAGAGCGGAGCCACGAGCCGGACGTACCAGCGTGGACGGGCGTCGCGCTGATTCATAATGAGGTAGTCAAGCCATCGCTTCAGTCGCGGGCTTCCTTTCATTTTTGTCCTAAGTTCTTCTTTTTCCATAAGTTCACGGCAAAGTTACAACTTTTTTCTCATATACGCATTCGTTTTTGCCGAAAAAGTTACGGTGTCCCTGAATTATCTTAATGGATGTCCTTGGCAGTCACTGTATGCAGAAAGCAGTGAGTGGAAAGAACGATCGTCGTTCTTCCCACTCACTGCTTTTGTTTTTGTGTTGCCTGAAAGTGGCGTTAAAGCCTGACTTACTGCATGTTGTCGTTGCGACGAGGCGGGCGCTGACGGTCACCGCCACGGCCTCCGCGGCCACCGCGGTTGAAGCGTCTCGAGGCATCTTCCTTGTAGGCTTTGAACTGCTCCTCGGTCAGGATGGTCTGCAGCTGAGCTTCGTAGCCTTCCATTATCTTTGCCATTCTCTCGCGGAACTGCTCGCGGTTAGCGTTGTCGGGCCTGCGCTCGGGGCGTCCCTGGCGTCCTTCGCCTTGAGGGCGCTGGCCTCTTTCGGGGCGCTGGCCCATCATCGGCATACGCATGCTGTCGGCATAGAGCAGGTTCAGCTCCAACAGTTTGCCGGCCTGCTCTTCATTCAGCCCGTAGCGTCGGGTCATGTCGTCTGTACGGAACTTGGCCATTTCGGTTTTGTCCATCTGGCGTGGACCATGTTGCTGTTCGCCATCTTGTGCCATTGCGGCGCTACTCATGGTCATGGCTAATGCCATTGCTATCATTAAACGTTTCATGCTGGTGTGATTTTTTTGGGGGTTTTACTTATTTCTTGTTTTCTCTTTGTTTTAGTTGCAACTGTTTCTTTGACGCCATTAGACGTGGAGCGTTTAACTCATTAACATTTTTTTGTTCAATCGCTGTATGGTGGATTTTGGGATTTTTCTTTACATGGATATTTCTGCGAAAAGGGAAGCACCGCTTTGAGGGTGGAAAAGTGCCGCTTTTTTACCCTCAAAGCGGTGCTTTTCTGCCTTCAAAGCTGTCCTTTTCCAAAAGTCCTGTTTTGGGGCGCTTTTTGCAAATTTGAATTTTCCTTACATTATTCCGCTGTAACCAAACGATAGTAATCATCACATCTGCGAATGATGAGGCATATCAAATTGGACACCCTGTTCCGAAAGTTAAAGGAGTTGCTCCCTTTACTCCGTCAGATGCGAAAGTTTAGTCGGTAATTAGAAGAAAAACATGTTTTCCTTTTGAATTTCGCGCGATTCTTTGTAACTTTGCAGCCGACTTTTCGTAGTAACGAAAGCAAATATGCGAAATAGCAATACAGACCCCACCACCTGCTCCTCCCCTTGAAAGGGAGGGAATACTCGCTGGAGCCTGCTACATTTCTCTCCCTTTCAAGGGGAGATGGTGTCTGTAACTATGGTTATATAAAAGGCCGAATGAGAATAATTCTTTGTTGAAACGATAAAACCTTTACGCGAGATGAATATCCTATTATTAGGCAGCGGCGGGCGCGAGCACGCGCTGGCGTGGAAGATTGCTCAGAGCAGCAAGTGTGAGAAACTGTTTATTGCCCCTGGAAATGCGGGCACATGCAACGTGGGTGAGAACGTAGACATGCGTGCCGACGACTTTGAGGCCGTGAAGCAGTTTGTGGTGGCCCGTGCCGTCGACATGGTGGTGGTGGGCCCTGAAGACCCGTTGGTGAAGGGCATCTACGACGACCTGAAGGCCGACCCCCGCACGAAGGATGTGCCGGTGATAGGCCCATCGAAGGCAGGTGCCGTGCTCGAAGGGTCGAAGGACTTTGCAAAGGGCTTCATGCAGCGCCACCAGATTCCTACTGCCCGCTACCAGACGTTCGACGGTGAGCACCTTTCACAGGGGCTGGCATTCCTTGAGACCTTGCAGCCGCCATACGTACTGAAGGCCGATGGCCTGTGCGCCGGCAAGGGTGTGCTCATCCTGCCCACCCTCGACGAAGCCAAGAATGAACTGAAGGAGATGCTGGGCGGCATGTTCGGCAATGCATCGAGCCGTGTGGTGATAGAGGAGTTCCTCAGTGGCATAGAGTGCTCGGTCTTTGTGCTGACTGATGGCGATCACTACAAGATACTGCCCGAAGCGAAGGACTACAAGCGCATTGGCGAGCACGACACAGGCCTGAACACAGGCGGCATGGGCAGCGTATCGCCTGTGCCCTTTGCCACAAAGGAGTGGATGAAGAAAGTGGAAGACCGCATCATACGTCCCACGGTAGAGGGGCTGAAGGCTGAGGGTATAGACTACAAGGGCTTCATCTTCTTTGGCTTGATCAACGTAAAAGGTGAGCCGATGGTCATTGAGTACAACTGCCGTATGGGCGACCCAGAGACGGAGAGTGTGATGCTGCGCCTGAAGAGCGACATCGTGGATCTGTTCGAGGGCGTGGCCAAGGGCGACCTTGACCGTCGCAGCATCGCGTTCGACGAGCGTGCTGCCGTGTGTGTGATGCTGGTCAGCGGTGGCTATCCTCAGGCTTATAAGAAAGGTTATCCCATCATCATGGCAGACGAGGCATGTGGTGCGAAGAACGAGGGCGACACCATCGTCTTCCATGCCGGTACAGCCTTGAAAGATGGTCAGGTGGTGACCAATGGCGGGCGCGTCATCGCCGTCAGCAGCTATGGCAAGGACAAGGCCGAGGCGCTGCAGCGTTCGTTCACCGCAGCACAGAAGATAGAGTTCACCGATCGCTATTTCCGCCGCGACATTGGCGCTGACCTCTGATTTCGTAATCTCTAACCAAGGAGCAATATAGTCAGTTCAAGTGAAGCGGCTTCAGAACAGAATTGCCTATGCGGACATGACGCTGCCTGTCGTGGCGGCTTTCACCATCGTGGTGTGGCTGTTCAGCGGGCTGGCGACACGCCACCTGTGGCCACAGTTGGCGTGCTTTGCAGCATCGGTATATCTGCTGATAGAGCTGAGCAACCAGAACGCCCTGCTGCGCGTACGCAGTCGTATGGTGTCGTGCACGTTCATGTCGCTCTCGTGCACCGCCAGCTTCCTCTTCCCCTCAATCTCGGGCAACACTTTCCTCTTGTGCATGGTGGCGGCTCTGCTGCTGTTGCTAAGCACCTATCAGGATAGTCAGGCCGTGGGGCGCACGTTCTATGCCTTCGTCTTCGTGAGCCTGGCATCGGTGGCTTTCGTCCAGGTGCTGCTCTTCGTGCCCGTGCTGTGGATTCTCATGGCCACATATCTGCAGTCGCTGGGCTTCCGCTCGTGGATGGCCTCGGTACTGGGACTGCTCACACCTTATTGGTTTGCCATGCTGTGGCTGATTTACCTGCACGACTTCACCCCCCTTGCCGATCACTTCGCACTTCTCGCTTCCGGCCTGCAACCTCAGTCCGTCGCCCTTACACTCCCACAAATCACCTCTTATGTGTTTACGCTGGTGCTGACGGTGGCGGGTCTGGTTCACGTATGGCACCGTAGCTACGAAGACAAGATACGCACACGCCAGCTATATGGCTTCTTCTCGCTGATGTCGGTGCTCAGCCTGCTGCTCGTTGCCTTGCTGCCGCATCTGTTCGACCCGCTGATGCGTCTGGCTCTGGTTTGCGTCAGTCCACTCATTGCCCATTTCCTGACGCTTACCAGCACCCGCTGGACCAATATGGCCTTTATAGCCGCCATCATTGCAACTGTCGCGCTCACCTATCTCTCAGTCACACAGGCATCATAGCTTTCCCATCCCTCATTTGTCATTTCTCATTCCTCATTTTCATCATGGATGCCTTTATCGACCTTCTCACCAGCTACGGCTATTGGGGAATGCTGTTGGCCGCATTCCTGGCGGGAAGCTTCTTCCCCTTTAGCAGCGAGGCCGTGATGGTGGGGCTGATGGCGATGGGACTCGACGCCTGGACGCTGATGGTCTACGGCACCATAGGCAACACGCTGGGCTCTTTCTTCAATTACTTTGTGGGCCGCATGGGTAAGCAGGAATGGATAGAACGATGGCTGCACGTCAGTCAGCAAAACATGGAACGCGCTCACCAGTTCATGGCAGGTCGAGGCGCGTGGATGGGCTTCTTTGCCTTCATTCCACTTCTGGGCACAGCCATCACCATCGTCCTCGGACTGATGCGGGCAAACATTGTCATATCGTTTGTCAGCATCACCCTGGGTAAGATTTTTCGCTACGTCATCGTCGTCTTGGTGGGAAATCTCGTGGTGTAGCGCGATGCGGTAACTATTCGGCGATTAGCTTTGTTGTTCTGTCCTCGGCATGAATGTTAAAAAACGCCAAGCAGCAGCAAAAACTCTCAACTCTAACCCCTAAACTCTAAACTTTTGCGTACCTTTGCACCCTGAATTCAGATTTTAACGTTAAAAAGCATATCTGTAGAGATGAAACAATTCCGTCTTGTGGACAATGTGCTGGGCTGGCTAACATTCTTCATTGCCGCCTTTGTCTATTGCTCCACCATCGAACCTACAGCCTCGTTCTGGGACTGTCCTGAGTTTATTACCACAGGCAACAAGTTGGAAGTCGGTCATCCCCCCGGCGCACCATTCTTCATGCTCACGGCCAACCTGTTCTCGCAGTTTACCAGCGACCCCGCCCAGGTGGCTCGCATGGTGAACATGATGAACGCACTGCTCTCGGCTGCCTGCATACTGTTCCTCTTCTGGAGCATCACGCACTTGGTGCGCCGCCTCCTCATCAGCAAGTGGGAGGAGCTCGACATGCCGAAGCTCGTGGCCATCGAGGCATCGGGACTGGTGGGAGCACTCATTTATACGTTTAGTGACACGTTTTGGTATTCGGCCGTAGAGGGTGAGGTGTATGCCTACTCATCGGCTTTCACCGCTGTGGTGTTCTGGCTCATATTGAAGTGGGAGGAACATGCCGACGAGCCTCACAGCGACCGCTGGCTGGTGCTCATTATGTATATGACAGGCCTTTCCATTGGCGTACACCTGCTGAATCTGCTCTGTCTGCCCGCCATTGTGCTGGTGTGGTACTACAAGCGCTACCCCAATGCCAACCTGAAGGGCTCGCTGGTGGCTCTGGCAGTGTCGTTCGTCATACTGGCCGCCGTGCTCTATGGCGTCGTGCCCGGCATCATTACCGTCGGCGGATGGTTCGAACTGTTCTTCGTGAACACGCTCCACATGTCGTTCAACACAGGCCTCTTCGTCTATCTGCTGCTGCTCATCGGTTCGGTGATATGGGCCATCTACGAGACGCAGTGCGCCACTGAGAAGAACTGGGTGCGCCAGAACGTGGCCTTCCTGCTCGGCTTTGGACTGCTGGGCGTGCCGTTTATTGGCTTCGGATGGACTGCTTTCTTCACCGGCGTTGTCATTATGGGCATCGTGGCCTATCTGCTGTTTATGAAACGTGGGCCCAAGAAGACCATCCCCCTCATTTCGGCCCGTCTGAAGAATACGGTGTTGCTCTGCATGTTGATGCTGATGATTGGCTACTCAACGTATGCCGTCATCGTCATCCGCAGTAGCGCTAATCCCCCAATGGATCAGAACTCGCCCGAGGACATCTTCACGCTGGGAACTTATCTCAGCCGCGACCAGTATGGCTATCGTCCGCTGCTCTGGGGACAGGGATTCGATTCGGAGTACAGAATTGACGAGGAGAATAACGACATTGTCTACGACGAGGGCGCTCCTGTTTACCACCGCGTTGAGAAAACGAGCGACAGTGTGGCCGACTCGTATTTCATCGTGCTACGCCCCAACGGACACGGCATCAACGACAAGCCCGTGTACGAAGAGAACATGTTCTTCCCACGTATGTACTCCAATGACCCGCGTCACGTGCAGTTCTATCTCGATTGGAACGGCGGTATTACTGGCAGCAAGGCAGAGGCCAAGTGGCCTTTCTATGCCGACAGGTATCGTGACGGACAGGTTCATAAAATGCTGAAGGATGCCGGCTTGCGCGACTCGAACACAGAGGTGGTAATGCCTACCTTCTGGGACAACATGAGCTTCTTCTTCACCTACCAGTGCGGATGGATGTACTGGCGCTACTTCCTGTGGAACTTCGCCGGCAGGCAGAACGACCTGCAGGGACACGGAAACTCGGTGCACGGCAACTGGCTGTCCGGATTCTCGTTCATCGATAATCCCCGTCTGGGTGACCAGTCGCTGATGGCCGACGAACTGCAGAACAACCGGGGCAACAACGTCTACTTTATGATGCCGCTGATACTGGGACTCATAGGCTTGTTCTGGCAGATGCTGGGCCGTGGACGGAAGGGCGTGCAGCAGTTCTGGGTGGTGTTCTTCCTCTTCTTTATGACGGGACTGGCTATCGTGGTATACCTGAATCAGACTCCCTATCAGCCTCGTGAGCGCGACTATGCCTATGCTGGTTCGTTCTATGCCTACGCCATCTGGTGTGGCATGGGCGTGGCTGCCGTCATCACCATGATTCGCCAAATGCTGAGCAAGAAGATGGCAACAAAGAATGTGCGTCTGGCGTTGGCGGGCATCGTGTCGGCCGTTTGCCTCGTGGTGCCCATACAGATGGCATCGCAGAACTGGGACGACCACGACCGCTCGGGTCGATACACCTGCCGCGACTTCGGCATGAACTACCTCACTTCACTGCAGAAGGAGGTCACACTGCCCGACGGCACTAAGAAGCAGAGCCATCCCATCATCTTCACCTGTGGCGACAACGATACCTTCCCACTGTGGTACAATATGGACACCGAGGGACAGCGTCTTGATGCACGTGTGTGTAACCTGAGCTACCTGAACACCGACTGGTACATTGACCAGATGGTGCGCCCGGCATACGAATCGCCCGCACTGCCCATCACCTGGAAACGTTCGGAATATATCGACGGCACAAACGAAGCTGCTCACGTAGACCAGTTCGTGATGATGGCCATCGAGCAGTTCCGCTCTCTGTGCGACCTCGATAGCACCGGCACCATCGTGAAGCGCGAGTTCGGCATCACGGCCGAGGAAGGCAAGAAGCTGTTCGGAGATGATGAGTTCGAGCTGAAGAACGTGCTCTATAAATGGGTGCGCGGACAGCGCAGCGACAGTGAGAAGGCTCTGTGCCTGAAGATATTGAAGCCCATCACCAACTGGTACTATGGCATCAACTACTTCCTGCCCATGCTGAACGAATGCTTCGACGAGCAGAAAGGCTTCGACTATGACCTCTTCAAGCGCAACATGGCCAGCATAGGACTGGGCGGCATCTCTTATGAAGAGGCAGTCGATTTGTTTGGCTATGACCCCTTCGACACTTCCGATGCCACCTGCTTCTACCGCTTCCTGTGCAATAACAAGGCAGACAAGCAGCGCCGCGACCGTCAGCTGGCAGTCATCAGCAAGGCCGGTGGCTACGACCTGAAGCTGAACAATGTCATTCCTACGACCCAGGTGCATATCACCATCGACAAGGAGGCCGTGCTGCGCAGTGGCATGATGATTCAGGGCGACAACCTGCAGACCCGTGAGGACAGTCTGAACGCCATCCCCGACCGCATGGAGATATCGTTGCGTGGCGTCGGCGGTCTGAGCAAGAGCCACCTGATGATGTTCGAGATGCTGGCAAATGCCAACTGGGAGCGTCCGCTCTACGTCGCCACAACCGTGGGCCGCGAGAACTGGCTCACGCTGGGTGAGTTCTTTGTGAACGAGGGACTGGCCTATCGCATCACACCCTTCAAAGTCAACAAGATTGGCAGCTATGGCCGCCTGGAGTGTCTCCCCGGCATGAAGAACATCGATACCGAAAAGGCTTATAACAACATCATGCACTTCGCCTTTGGCGGTGTGAAGAACGGCATCTACCTCGACGAGACCGTGATGCGTATGTGCTATACCCACCGCATCTATATGGTGAGGCTGGTGCAGGCGCTGCTCGATGAGGCTGGTGAAGCTTTGGTTAGCGCAGAGAATGCAGCTTATTCCGAAGATGCCAACTTGGCCACCGCGAAAAAGGACTTGATGAACGACAAACTGAAGAAGGCAGCAAACGTGCTCGAGAAGATGAAGGTGGAACTGCCTGCCTCGCAGGTGCCCCACGACGAGTATGGAGGCGAGTGCATCTCGACTAAGATTGCCGATTCCTACTATCGTCTGGCACAGTTCTCAACCGATAAGGCTGAGAAGCAGAAGTTCTACAATGAGGCTAACGACATAGTGAGCCAGCTGTGGAAGAAGTCAATCCAGTACATGAACTTCTACATGTCGCTCGACTCGAAGCTGTTCAGTCTTAACCAGGATCAGTGCAGTATGCAGCTTTACGCCCTGAGCAATGTCTCTGAGACCGTGATGAGGTATGACGAGACTGAGGGTAAACGTCTCTATCAGGAGTTCAACAAGCTGTACGACGACTACAAACAGAAAATGCCCGCAGAGCAATAACGTGATTATCGAGCAACCAGCCGTTTACCTCCGCTGGCTCTACCCGAAAGCCTTATGGAGAATGGACCGTCGCGAACGTTCAGTTTACCTGACGTTCGACGACGGCCCCATTCCTGAATCTACGCCTTTCCTCCTCGACACTTTGCGCCGCTTCGACGTCAAGGCCACCTTCTTCATGGTGGGCGACAACGTGCGCAAGTATCCCGAGCTTTTTGAACGCATCAAGGCCGAAGGGCATCAGGTGGGCAACCACACCCACAACCACATTGGTGGCTTCAGCCACACCATCAAGCAATACATGTATAATGTGGAGAAGGCCAATGCCTACATCCGCAGCCGCTACATGCGTCCGCCCCATGGGTGGATGCGCCTGTCGCAGTATGCATGGCTCTCGCGTAAATATAAAGTGGTGATGTGGGATCTCGTCACCCGCGACTACTCGAAGTGGATGACTGCCGACGACATCGTCAACAACGTGAAACGCTATGCCCGCCCGGGCTCCATCATCACCTTCCACGACTCGCTGAAGGCCATCGACAAGCTGCGCACAGCCCTGCCACAGAGTTTGGAGTGGCTCAAGGAGCAGGGCTATGAGTTCAAGATTTTCCAGTAGCGCTACCGTATAATGGTGTCATCACCATAAACTTGTAACTTGGATAATTATTTACCGAAAAGTCCAAATGTGTCGTACACGTATCTGCACGCCACTTTTGGACTTCTACTAATATGATGATGGTATTGCAACACCGCATTGCATAACAAATGGGTAAGCTGCTTGATATGGATCTATGAATCAGACGAGATTATAAGCCTACGCGAGTAAAGTATCTATGCTAATCTCGCCCGAGCCGTAGCAGCGGTGGTGCTGCTCGTCGTAGACCACGCAGAACTGGCCGGGTGCTACGCCGTGGATGGGTGCGTCGGCATGTACCGTGTAGCAGCCGTCGCCGGTTGGCTCAAGGCTGGCGGGCAGATATTCGGGCGTGTGGCGTATCTTCAGCGTGATGCGCTCGGGAGGCAGCACGCCGTTGAGGCTATGGAAGGCATGGATGGGGAAATGCTGCTTATAGGCCGATTGCGGGTCGTAGCCATGTGATACATAAAGAATGTTCTGATTCACGTCTTTCCTGACAACGAACCAGGGACCGCCGCCCAGCCCCATACCCTTACGTTGGCCTATGGTGTGGAACCAGTGGCCGCGATGATGGCCTATGATGCGTCCTGTCTCCAGCTCCACTACGTCACCTGGCAGTTCACCCAGGAAACGCCGCACGTACTCGTTATAGTTGATTTTTCCTAAGAAGCAGATGCCCTGCGAGTCTTTCCGCTTGGCGCTTACCAAGTGCTCGTGCTCTGCCACTTGCCGCACCTCGTCCTTCATGTAGTGCCCGATGGGGAAGATGGCTTTCTGCAGCTGCCATCCCTCTATCTGTGCCAGGAAATCCGTCTGATCCTTCACAGGGTCGGGTGCGGTGCAGAGCCATTTCAGTCTCTCTTGTCCCAGGGAATTCTGCGCTTCTTCGGAGGGGTGGGGCGAGAATTCCGTCTGAGCGTAGTGCCCGGTGGCAATGAGGTCGTAGTCGTGGCCCCGCTTCTCGTTGAATGCCCCGAACTTGATGAGCCGGTTGCACATCACGTCGGGGTTGGGCGTCTCTCCTGTGCGTACCTTATTCATAGTATAGGCGGTCACCTGATCCCAGTATTCGCGGTGGCAGTCCACCACCTCCAGCCGGCACCCGTACTTAGCTGCCACTGCCGTTGCCATCTCCATGTCTTCCTCCATGGAGCAGTCCCACTCGTCATTCTCATCGGCTCCAATCTTTATGTAGAAACAATCAGGATGCAGTCCCAGCCGTGCCAGCTCATAGACCACCACCGAGCTGTCGACACCGCCGCTGAGCAGCACTGCTATCCGCTTCCCTTCCAATTCCTCTTTTCGTATCATCATCGCTGTTTTTTCGTTTTGTCTTCTATATCACTAGAGTTACAGATCCCCCCAGCCCAGCCCCATTCCCGAGCAAGCTCGCCTACCCGTAGCCTTTCCCCTTGAAGGGTGGGGAGACTCGCTGAAGCCTGCCGTTCTTCCCTCCCTTCAAGGGGAGGGGCTGGGGGTGGGGCTGCATTGTTATCATTCATGTCTACTTTCGTCGTTTCGAAAAGTTTGCTGCAAAAGTAATCATTTTTTGGGGAAATGCATCATTTTTCGCGTTGTTTTCAAATAAAAGCCGTATCTTTGCAGACAGAAAAGTTATTTCTCCCTCTCTATGACACATCATCCCATCACCTTCATATCCTTAGGGCCGGGCGACCCCGAGTTGCTGACGGTCAAGGCCTTGCGACAGCTCAAGTCATCCGACGTCGTTGTCGTTCCTGGCACAGCATCTGCCGATGGCACCATGACCTCGCGTGCCGCCGATATTTTGGGCTATTGGGCCATTCCCGCTGAGCTGAGGCTGTTTCCTGTGCCTATGGAGCGCGACCGGCGGAAGGCATTGTCAGCCTACGATGCCATGTGCGCAGAGCTCATACAACTCTACCACGAAGGCCGGCAGGTGGCCGTTGCTGTGGAGGGCGACATCAGCATCTATGCCTCCATCCACTACGTTTTGGAGCGTCTACAGGCCCAAAAGGTTCCCGTTGTCCAGTTGCCAGGCATCACCTCGTTCATTGCCGCAGCAGCCGAGGCCAGCCTGTCGCTGGTGAGCCGTCGCGAACGATTGCTCGTCGTCCCCATAGTGCAGTCGGCCGAAGAGCTCGACCGTCTGTTGCGCGAGTCACACACCGTGGTCGTTATGAAGTTGTCGCAGTGTCAGGACGTGGTAAAAGCCTTTCTGCAGAGCCATCGCGACCTCCTCTGCCACTACTTCGAGAACATCGGCACTAGCAGCCAGTTCCATACCACTGATCCTGCTGTCGTCTGTCAACGCAGTGTGCCCTATTTCTCGCTGCTGATCATCAGCAGCTGGAGCCCGGTTGACTGATGCATCAAATGAATCTTTCAAGACCGGGTGGGTTGTGAATTTTCTTTACATGGAAATGTTTGTAAAAAGGGAAGCACCGCTTTGAAGGTGGAAAAGGACAGCTTTGAGGGGCAAAAAGCTGTCCTTTTCCACCTTCAAAGCGGTGCTTTTCCAAAATCCCTGTTACAAGGCCCTTTTTTGTATATTAGAATTTTTCTTACACTCTTCTATTGTCAATCATAAATCTTGTTGTCGCAACAGCAAAAAGCAGGGCAGCGACGTCGGTATGAAAACCAGCGTCGCTGCCCGCAGTCTTGACATTCTTTTGCAGAATGCCCTCCGCTTGTTACTTCTGCTTCAGCAGGTCGCGAATCTCGGTCAGCAACTCTTCCTGGGTGGGACCCTTAGGAGCCTCGGGAGCAGGAGCCTCTTCCTTCTTGCGGTTCAGCTTGTTGATGCCCTTCAGCATGAGGAAGATGCAGAATGCAATGATGAGGAAGTCAACCACGTTCTGGATGAAGGCACCGTAGGCGAACACCGATGCACCAGCCTCGCGTGCGGCTGCGAGAGCCGTGCCTTCGGGCAGGTCGCCACCCTCGGGCTGGGCCAATACGCAATACAGGTTTGTGAAGTCGGTATTGCCCAGTACTTTACCTACCAACGGCATCAGGATGTCGTCGACCAGCGAGCTGACAATTTTTCCAAACGCACCGCCGATGATGACACCAACGGCCATGTCCATCACGTTGCCTTTCATGGCAAACTCCTTGAATTCTTTAATAAATCCCCTAGTCTTGAATCTTTAGTGTTGTTGTAAAAATAGCATTCTACCTTCTATATAACTAGGCTTACAACCCCCAGCCCCATCCTTGCGTCCCTTCGGTAGCAAGCGACCAGAGGTCGAACGCCCGAGCAAGCTCGCCTACCCGTAGCCTTTCCCCTTGAAGGGAGGGGAGTGCGGCAGGCTACAGCGAGTCTCCTCTCCCTTTAATGGGAGGGGCTGGGGGTGGGGGCTGTATTGTTATTATTCATATCTGCTTTCGTTTTTACGAAAAGTTTGCTGCAAAAGTAGTGATTTATTTTTTAATTTCGCAATTTTTTCCCAATTTTTTTTCCTTCTTCTCTCCGTCGTCCGCAAAGGTGAAACCTTTACGGCGGTAGTAGTATGACTTTGTTTTGCAATCTGTAATTTGCAATCTGGCTTGAAGTGTGCGCTCTTTGTGGCCAATTTTGGGCCTAACATGCATTTTTATTGTTTATTAAGAGAGCCAAAGTCTTGCCGTATGAGATTTTTTTCGTACCTTTGCGCACGGAAAAAGTAAAAAGATTATTATAACCCTTTTAATTAATAAAGAAAATGACAAAAGTTGCAATTAACGGTTTCGGCCGTATTGGTCGCCTCGCATTCCGTCAGATGTTCGAGGCTGAAGGTTATGAAGTAGTAGCTATCAACGACTTAACCAGTCCTAAGATGCTGGCTCACCTGCTGAAGTACGACACCGCTCAGGGTGGTTTCTGTGGCAAGTTCGGTGAGAACAAGCACACTGTAGAGGCTGGTGAGGACTTCATCGTTGTTGATGGAAAGAAGATCACTATCTACGCTATTCCTAACGCTGCTGAGCTGCCTTGGGGCAAGCTGGACGTAGACGTTGTTCTGGAGTGCACAGGTTTCTATACTTCTAAGGAGAAGGCTTCTGCTCACCTGACTGCTGGTGCCAAGAAGGTTGTTATCTCTGCTCCCGCCGGCAACGACCTGCCCACCATCGTTTACAATGTGAACCACAAGACTCTGACTCCTGCCGACACCGTTATCTCGGCTGCTTCTTGCACCACCAACTGCCTGGCTCCCATGACCAAGGCTCTGAACGATTTCGCTCCCATCCAGAGCGGTATCATGACCACCGTTCACGCCTACACTGGCGACCAGATGATCCTCGACGGTCCTCAGCGTAAGGGTGATGTTCAGCGCGCCCGTGCCGGTGCCCAGAACATCGTTCCCAACTCAACAGGTGCTGCCAAGGCTATCGGCCTCGTCATCCCCGAGCTGAACGGTAAGCTCATCGGTGCTGCACAGCGCGTTCCCACTCCCACTGGTTCTACCACTATCCTGCACGCTGTTGTGAAGGGTGAGGTGACTGTTGAGGGCATCAACGCTGCCATGAAGGCTGCTACCAACGAGAGCTTCGGCTACACCGAGGAGAAGCTCGTTTCGAGCGACATCATCGGCATGAAGTTCGGTTCGCTCTTCGACGCTAACCAGACCATGGTTTCTAAGATTGGCGACGGCAACTCGCTCGTTCAGGTGGTTGCCTGGTACGACAATGAGAACTCTTACACTTCTCAGATGGTTCGCACCATCAAGTACCTCGCCGAGCTCAAATAAGCAGCGAGAGCAGACGAAAGCTCGCTTTCAGTTTGCCAAGTCGAGTGTTTGGGTCGACGAAGTCAACTGAAATAATCGAAGCAACGTCAGTACAACAAATAAAGAGGCAAGGACAAAAATCCTTGCCTTTTTCTTTGTGGTTTCGGGAATAATCGCTACCTTTGTATCGCCCAAGATGACGGTGAACCTGAAGATGAACCTAAAATGAGAATTAACCGATGAAGAATTTCAAGCATTTTGTCGCCAGCCGTATGGCTACTATGCTGTTGGCCATGGCGTTGTGCACTTTGATTTGTGCCTGTGGAAGCAAAGCAACCTCGGCAAAGGATACCGCTGACGCTTCCAATGAGAACGACGCTCCCCTGCCCATGTTTATCATGTCTTCTGAGGACAGCGAATACATGCTCATGCTCTATTGGGCGGCCATTGAGGAACCCGAAAAGACGGAAGATAATGCCGACTGGTACGAGGAAAGCCACAAGAGCTGGGCGCTGCAGGAGTCGTTCCGCAGCAATGCCGCCAGCTACACTGAACTCCTTACGGCTGACGGTACGGTCAAGGTGAAGTTTGTCGACGAGGTGCTGAAAGACCCCGACGGCAATACCCCCAGCATTGGCGAGATTCACGGACGAGAGGACATCCCGTCGCTCTGTGCCCGCTACGCTTTTGCGGACCGCGATAAGGACTTCAACACCCCCAACCTCAGTATCATTGTCACGGAGAGCTATCTGGAGTCGCACAAACGTCTCGACGTCAAGGAGGTCGAGTCGGAATGGGATAACCCCGAGCCGCTGCCACAGGCTGTCGTGAAGAAGCTGGAGCAGAAGTATGGCATGAAGGTGCAAAGTTCAAAGACCCTTTGCACCATTGGCACCGACGGTGTGTGGGGCAAACTGCAGTTCGAAGGAGAATATAAGAATGCACCCCAGGATAAATACGACCCCGACCGCAAGTCTTCGCTGGCACTCGATGTGTTTGTCAAAGGCGATGAGGTGCTCGTCAATGAGGAGATTGGCTACTACGACCCACAGTGGGGAGCATCCTGGAATGCCGAGGACGATGGCGAGTATGTGGGCTGCAACGTGATGGCCGCCTTCGAGGGCCCTCAGGGAATTGAGCTCTGCTATCGCAGATATGCCCCTGAGAGCGTGGCTGTAGGAATGATCTATGTACGCGATGACCAACTGGAATGCCTGACCTACGAGACCTACCACTGGATGGTGGACGAGGAAACGCCCGTGTGGAAGTCGGACATCGCCAAGATGGAGAAGATGTACCACGACAGCGAGATGGGTGATGATGACGTGAAGTTCACCAAGTGGGCCCACTGCTACATCGACTACGAGAACGAGTGGATATGGCTGCGCGACAAGGACGAGCAGAACGGCGCCTTCTTCATCCGCGATGATGGCGAGTTTAAGCTGATAGCAGTCGAGAATGTCAAATTCCGCCCCACAAGGTGCGAGAAAGACGGCGTCTACTACCTCAAGCTGGCAGGACCGGCCGGCGGGCCTTCGTGGCAGCAGGAAATACATGCCTTCAAGAACGGCGAGCGCCTCTGGAAACTCAATGTGCTGCAAGTGGAGGGCCGCATCGACGGATGTTCACTCAACGACGAGGACATCTCCACGGAGGAAGGAGAAGCCTACCTCAATCAGGTGCCCGAAGGCAATGAAATCAACGCGTGGTTTAATAATATCGAAGAACAGTAAGTAGGAGGAAATGATCA
This sequence comes from Prevotella sp., assembly GCA_024690505.1. Classification (GTDB taxonomy): domain Bacteria; phylum Bacteroidota; class Bacteroidia; order Bacteroidales; family Bacteroidaceae; genus Prevotella. The sequence goes on along the minus strand of JAILPA010000188.1, from coordinate 49,903 downwards.
CAATACTGGGGCCTACCGCTTCGGGAAAGACGCCACTGGCGGTTCATCTGGCTGCTGAGATTGGTGGAGAAATTATCTCTGCCGACTCGCGTCAGGTGTACCGGCGCATGGACATCGGCACGGGCAAAGACCTGGAGGACTACCATATTGTGGTCGACGGTTTGCCCGTCGACATCCCCTATCATCTCATCGACATCTGCGAACCGGGCACGAAGTACAACCTGTTTCAGTATCAGCAGGACTTCTGCGATGCCTATCAGGATATTCTCAGAAGGGGAGCTGCGCCTATCCTTTGTGGGGGGACGGGACTCTATATCGAGGCCGTGCTGAAGGGCTACCACCTGTCGCCTGTGCCCCAGAACCAGCCATTGCGCGACCGGCTGGAAGGCAAGTCGCTGGCTGAGCTGACTGACATGCTGAAACAACTGAAGGCAAAGACGGGCTCAACCATGCACAACACCACCGACGTCGACTCCTGTCAGCGGGCCATACGTGCCATCGAGATTGAGACCTACAATCTGGAGCATCCGGTGCCACTCCGCGAGCTCCCGCCTGTGGAGTCGCTCATCATTGGCGTCAACATCGACCGTGACTTGCGACGTGAAAAGATCACCAGCCGCCTGAAAGCCCGCCTCGAAGCTGGAATGATTGACGAGGTGCGCAGCTTGCTGGCCGAGGGCATCCCCGCCGAAGACCTCATCTACTACGGATTGGAGTATAAGTTCGTCACAGAGTATCTTGTGGGGAAGACCACCTACGACGAAATGTTCTCCCGTCTTGAGATTTCCATCCACCAGTTTGCTAAGAGGCAGATGACGTGGTTCAGGGGAATGGAGCGCCGAGGATTTACCATCAACTGGATCGATGCCACCCTGCCCATGGAGGAGAAGGTGAAAGCGATTATGCAGCTGCTTGATAAGAGAACAGAAAGGATATGAACGCAACAGATACTCAGAGGTGGGGCATCCTCTATTGTCCGCGTAATGGCATCAGGAGCAAGCGTAAACGCTGGGAAAGACTACAGAAAGAGCTTGACCAGCGGGGTGTGCACTACGACTTCGTGCAGAGCGAGGCCAGCGACAGCGTGGAACGCCTCGTGACCATGCTCATACGAAACGGCTACAAGACTATCATCGTCGTGGGGGGCGACTCGGCACTGAACGATGCCGTGAACTGCCTCATGCGCGAGGAGAGCAGCGTGCGCCGCCAGGTGAACCTGGGGGTGGTGCCCAATGGATCGCTGAACGACTTCGCACGATTCTGGGGCTTCAACGAGGCCGATGACAGCCAGACCGTGGAGTGGCTCACTCATGGACGCATACGTAGCGTCGACCTGGGATGCCTGCACTACACCGACAAGCAGGGACAACAGCAGCAGCGCTATTTCCTGAATTGCGTGAATATAGGTACCACGGCCGACATTATGAACCTGCGCCAACAGACACGCCGCGTGCTCTGGTCGCGTACGCTGTCATTCATATCGTCGGTCATATTGAAGATATTCCATCGCAAGGACTACAAGATGAGGCTGAGGGTGAACAGCGAGGTGATCGACCGCCGGGTGATGACACTCTGTGTGGGCAATGCTCATGGATACGGGCAGACTCCCAGTGCCGTCCCCTATAACGGGATGCTCGACGTCACCGTAGTCTACGACCCCCAGGTGCTGCAACTGTTCAGCGGCCTCTGGCTACTTATCAGCGGACGTTTCCTTAACCACCGGTCGGTGCATCCCTACCGTACTAGACTGCTTGAAGTAGACGAAGCGAAAAAGGCACTGGTGGGCATCGACGGCCGCCTTATACCCACACCAGTGGGGGCCTACAACATCACCGTAGAGCAGGAAGTGGTGAACTTCCTGATACCCGATTGATGTTAAATAGTGTATATTCCTTTGCCGTGTGGCAGAAAATGCTTACCTTTGGGGAGCAAATAACCTAAGACCTATAAATGTTAGAAACCTTAATATACTAAATGAAACTATGAGTTATTTACGATTTGAGAAAGCCGTGATGACGAACTTGGAAGAGTCCCTGCGTCGCGAGCTGCTCCGTACTAACCGTGGTGGAGCCTACAGCAGTTCGACCCTGGTCGACTGCAATACGCGGAAGTACCACGGACTGCTTGTAGTGCCCGTGCCCGAGATTGACGATGAGAACCATGTGCTCCTGTCGTCGCTCGACTGCACGGTAGTACAGCATGGGGCAGAGTTCAACCTGGGCCTGCACAAGTATCAGGGCAACAACTTCAGTCCGAAAGGACACAAGTACATCCGTGAGTTCGATGCCTCCCTCGTGCCTACTACTGTTTATCGCGTGGGCGGTGTAATCCTGAAGAAGGAAGCCATCTTCCAGGCCTACGAGGATCGCATCCTCATCCGCTACACACTGGAGGATGCACATTCAGCCACCACGCTGCGCTTCCGTCCGTTCCTGGCTTTCCGCTCGGTACGACAGTTCACCCACGAGAACTCTGTGGCCAGCCGCGAGTATACGCCCATCGACAATGGCATCAAGACATGCATGTATCGGGGCTATCCCGACCTGTTCATGCAGTTCTCGAAGAAGAACGAGTTTGTCTTCCAGCCCGACTGGTATCGGGGCATTGAATATCCAAAGGAGCAGGAGCGTGGCTATGCATCGAATGAAGACCTCTACGTGCCTGGCTATTTCGAGATGCCCATACGCAAAGGCGAGAGCATTGTCTTCTCTGCATCAACGTCACAAATCAAGACGTCCACACTGAAGACGCTGTTCCAGAAAGAAATCGATGTGCGAGTGCCGCGCGACAATTTCTATCACTGCCTCGTGACGGCTGCCCACCAGTTCCACAACCGCCAGAAGAACGATGACCGCTATCTGCTGGCAGGCTATCCTTGGTTCAAGGCTCGTGCCCGCGACACATTCATTGCCCTGCCGGGCCTCACGCTGGCCATCGATGAGCAGGACTACTTTGAGCTGGTGATGAAGACCGCCGAGAAAGGCCTGCGCCAATTTATGAATGGCGACCCGCTGACGGTGAAGATATACGAGATGGAACAGCCCGATGTGCCCCTTTGGGCCGTGTGGGCCGTGCAGCAGTATGCCAAGTACGCCGGCCGTGAGAAGTGTCGCGAGATGTACGGTTCGCTGCTGAATGCCATTATCGACTACATTCAGGCTGACAAGCACCCCAATCTGCGGCTCGATGACAATGGCCTGCTCTACAGCAACGGCCGCGACCGCGCCGTGACGTGGATGAACAGCACAGCCAACGGTCGTCCCGTGGTGCCCCGTTCGGGCTATATCGTAGAGTTCAACGCCCTGTGGTACAATGCCTTGAAGTTCTGTGCCTCGATGGCAGCTGAGCAAGGCGACACGAAGCGTAGCGACGAGTTGGAGGCTTTAGCTCAGAAGACGAAGCAGTCGTTCGTAGATACCTTCGTCAATGAATACGGCTACCTGCTCGACTATGTTGACGGCCCGATGATGGACTGGAGCGTGCGTCCCAACATGATATTTGCTGTTGCCCTCGACTATTCGCCCCTGTCGCAGCAGCAGATGAAGAGCGTGGTAGATATATGTACTCGTGAGTTGCTGACACCGAAGGGCCTGCGGTCGCTGTCGCCGAAGAGTGGTGGCTACAACCCCATGTATGTGGGCCCGCAGACACAACGCGACTATGCCTACCATCAGGGTACGGCCTGGCCGTGGCTTGGTGGCTTCTATATGGAGGCCTGCCTAAAGCTCTATAAGCGCACACGCCTGTCATTCGTCGAGCGCCAGATGGTGGGCTATGAAGACGAGATTGACTATCATGCCATCGGTACCATCTCCGAGTTGTTCGATGGCAACCCGCCATTCCACGGCCGTGGTGCCATGGCCTTTGCCATGAATGTGGCCGAGATTCTGCGCACGATGAAACTGCTTGAGAAATATTCGTATCAAAAATAAGGAGGAACGACGATGAAAGTATTAATGTTTGGATGGGAGTATCCTCCTCATGTGTTTGGTGGTCTTGCTACTGCTAACTATGGTATTTCCGAGGGCTTGAAAGCCCAAGGCGACATTGAGACAGTGCTTTGCCTGCCTCATCCCTTCGGTGACGAGAGCCAACATGCCTGTCGCATCGTGGCCATGAACGCTGTGCCCATTGCCTGGCGCGACGTAAACTATGACTATGTGAAGAATAGGGTAGGGAACATAATGGATCCCGACTACTATTTCCGTCTGCGCGACCATCTCTACGCCGACTTCAACTACATGAACGTCAACGACCTGGGCGCCATGGAGTTTGCTGGCGGATACCCCGGCAACCTGCACGAGGAAATCAACAACTACTCGATTATTGCCGGTGTCGTGGCCCGCACCGAGGAGTTCGACATTATTCATGCCCACGACTGGCTTACCTTCCCTGCCGGCATTCATGCCAAGCAGGTTTCGGGCAAGCCCCTGTGCATACACGTTCATGCCACCGACTTCGACCGTTCGCGCGGCAAGGTGAATCCTACCGTCTACTCCATTGAGAAGAACGGTATGGACAATGCCGACTGCATCATGTGCGTATCGGAGCTGACACGTCAGACGGTCATTAACCAGTATCATCAGGATCCGCGAAAGTGCTTCACGGTGCACAACGCCGTCTATCCCCTGCCCGCCGAGTACGATGCCATCCCCCGCCCCGACCACACGGGTAAGGACAAGGTGGTGACATTCCTCGGACGTATCACCATGCAGAAAGGCCCTGAGTATTTCGTCGAGGCCGCCAACATGGTGCTCCACCGCACACGCAACGTGCGTTTCTGCATGGCTGGCTCGGGCGACATGATGGATGCCATGATCTATCTGGCAGCTGAGCGTGGTATTGCCGACCGCTTCCACTTCCCCGGCTTCATGTGTGGCAAGCAGGTGTACGAGTGCCTGAAGGACTCCGACGTCTACGTCATGCCATCCGTATCCGAGCCGTTCGGCATATCGCCCCTCGAGGCAATGCAGTGCGGCACGCCCTCCATCATATCGAAGCAGAGCGGTTGCGCCGAGATCCTGGACAACTGTATCAAGGTTGACTACTGGGATATTCACGCTTTGGCAGCTGCCATCTACAGCATCTGTACTAACGAGTCGCTCTTCCGCTACCTGAAAGAGGAAGGCAAGCGCGAGGTGGACCAGATTACATGGGAAAAGGTTGGCCGCTGGATCCGTACGCTCTATCGCAGGACATTGGGATGGGAACAGTAGGTTCCTTCCGAACCTTCCAAAAGACGGGAAGGGCTGCGCATAAAGATTATACCTTAATATATTATTTAACAAGCAAGAAATATTAGAAAGCCTGGACACTCCCTCTGAAACCGCCAGGCACTCCCTTCCTTCGGAGGGGTCGGGGGAGGCTCTTATGAAAACAATTTGCTTATATTTTGAGATACATCAGATTATCCATCTGAAGCGTTATCGTTTCTTCGACATCGGTACCGACCATTATTACTACGACGACTACGAGAACGAACGCTCTATCAGTGACATTGCCGAGCGCTCCTACATGCCTGCCCTTTGCACGCTGGAGCAGATGATCAAGGACAACGGCAAGTTCTTCAAGGTGGCCTTCTCGCTCTCGGGCACAGGTATTGAGCAGCTCGAGATGCACGCCCCGCAGGTGCTCGAGAAGCTTCAGCAGCTGAACGAGACCGGCTGCGTGGAGTTCCTTGCTGAGCCTTACAGCCACGGCCTCTCGTCGCTGGCAAATCCCGATAGCTTCGCCCGCGACATGAAGAAGCAGGTGGAGAAAATCAAGGAGTACTTCGGGCAGACACCAAAGGTGGCTCGCAACTCATCGCTCATCTACAGCGATGACATCGGCGCCCAGATTGCTGCCTTGGGCTTCAAGGGAATGCTCACCGAGGGTGCCAAGCACGTGCTGGGATGGAAGAGCCCGCACTATGTCTACAATTGCAACATGGCTCCGAACCTGAAGTTGCTGCTCCGCGACGTGGAACTCTCCGACGACATCTCGCTGCGCTTCAACAACGCCGAGTGGGAGGGCTATCCCCTCTTTGCCGATGCCTACATCGACCGTATTGCCCGTCTGCCCGAAGAGGAGCAGATTATCAATATCTTCATGGAGCTTTCAGCCCTCGGCATCGCACAGCCCCTCAGCTCGAACATCCTCGACTTCATTAAGGCTCTGCCCGTCTGTGCCAAGGAGAAAGGCATCACCTTCTCTACGCCCACTGAGATCTGCATGAAGGTGAAGAGCGTAGGCCAGATTGACTGTCCCGACACCCTCTCCTGGGTCGACGAAGAGCGCGACTGCTCGTGCTGGCTTGGCAACGCCATGCAGCGCGAGGCTTTTCAGAAACTCTACAGCGTGGCCGACCGTCTGCTCATTGCCGACGACCCGCGCATCATGCAGGACTGGGACTATCTGCAGGCCTCGAACAACTTCCGCTTTATGACGACGAAGCCCTCGAATGTGGGACTTGACCGCGGCATCTACAGCGGGCCTTTCGATGCTTTCACGAACTACATGAACATCCTGGGCGATTTCATCAATCGCGTCAACGCCCTTTATCCGCTGGAGATTGAGAATGAGGAGCTGAACTCGCTGCTCACCACCATCCGCAATCAGGGCGATGAGATTGAGATGAAGGACAAGGAAATCACCCGTCTGAAGGCTAAGCTCGAGAAGCTGGATCCTTCCGAAGCCAAGGCAGCCGAGCCCAAGAAGGCTGCTGCGAAAAAGCCAGTTGCTAAGAAGGCACCAGCCAAGAAGGCACCGGCGAAGAAAGCCGCTGAGCCTGCCAAGGAGTAAGCCGATGGCCTGCTGACGATAAAAGGCTGAATCCCATGTTAGGGGTTCAGCCTTTTCTTATGGCTTCGTTGATGAGCGCGTGGGGCACAGCACTTATGCAGCTTGCCGGCGGCGGGTTAATCGTCCACGTAGTCGGCCAGTTCCTCAGCCTCTTCATCGGGGTCGGCAGCTCCGAGGTCCATCATGGTTGAGTAGTTGTCTTCAGTGATGTCGTCGTCGTTAGGCTCTCCGAAGTCTACATCGTCCTCATCGGGCTTGTTGTAGTTGTCCTCAATCTCAACGTCCTCATCGTCCGCTTCACCGTTGTCTTCTTCGCCGGGATACGAGTTGAACTTCATGCGCGGTTTCTCAGCCTCGGGCTTCACCTTTGCGAAGATAGCCTCCACCCATGTACCCTTGGACACCTCGAGCACATCGTAGCCGTCGGCCACCTTCTTCTCGTACATGCCGCCCTTTTTGTGCAGGCGGTTGGCGGGCAGCGTGGTGGTGGATATGTCGAATCCGCTCTCGATGATGTCCTTGATACTCTGCGACAGCGAGTCCCAGCCGCCGCCAAAGTTGCGGTCGAGCACTTCTACCAGTTTTGCTGCAGATATGTGGCGGATATTCTCGTAGGTGAGGTCGGTGACTCGCGTGATGGGGCGTTTCTTGATGGCCCACACCACCTTTGTGCCGTCTTCCATCTTCACCTGTCCCACCTTGAAGCCCTGTTTCTCGTATTTTGCGCGTACGAGCTTGGTGTCCTCCTTCAGCTCTTCAATCATAAAGGCTGAGCGGACGATGTCGGCAAAATGTCGCAGGTTCTCCTTCACTTCAACGTCCTTTTCGGCGTTGTCCCACATGCGGAAGATGTCGTTCTCCTGTATGTCCCACACCGTACTCTTCGTAAGCGTTTTCAGTGTTAGTGCTTTTTTCTCTGTTTTCTGATCCATAGATTAGATGTTGATTGTTTTCTTTCTGTTTGCAAAGATAATAGATTTTTGGGAGTTAGAGGGGTTATAGTAGTTAAAGGTAGTTAAAAGATAACTTAACTCGGTGAAAATGCTTAATTTTGCCAATGAAATGTCACAGCCGCTTGCAGAACGTTTGCGTCCCCGTACGCTCGATGAATACATTGGCCAGCAGCACTTGGTAGGTCCTGGGGCCGTGCTCCGACAGATGATTGAGTCGGGGCGTATTTCGTCGTTCATCCTTTGGGGACCTCCTGGTGTGGGCAAGACCACGTTGGCCCAGATTATCGCCCACCGGCTGGAGACGCCGTTCTACACGCTGAGCGCCGTGACGAGTGGCGTGAAGGATGTGCGCGACGTGATAGAGAAGGCACAGAAGGGCCGTTTCTTCAACGAGGCATCACCCATACTTTTCATAGACGAGATTCACCGCTTCTCGAAGTCGCAGCAGGACTCGCTGCTCGGCGCCGTGGAGCGTGGCGTCGTGACCCTCATTGGTGCCACCACCGAGAATCCGTCGTTCGAGGTCATCCGTCCGTTGCTGTCGCGCTGTCAGCTCTACGTGCTGAAGTCACTCGAGAAAGACGATCTCTTGCAGTTGCTCCACCGTGCCATAACCACCGACGTGGTGCTGAAGGAACGCCAGATAGAGCTGAAGGAGACGGGTGCTCTGCTGCGCTATAGCGGCGGCGATGCCCGCAAACTGCTCAACATCCTGGAACTGGTAGTTGAGGCTGAGCCCAATGAACCTGTCGTACTATGCGACGACATTGTCGTCGCCCGCCTGCAACAGAATCCTCTGGCTTACGACAAGGACGGCGAGATGCACTATGACATCATCTCGGCCTTCATCAAGAGCATACGAGGCAGCGACCCCGATGCCGCCCTCTACTGGATGGCTCGAATGATCGAGGGTGGCGAAGACCCTCAGTTCATTGCCCGCCGCATGGTCATCTCCGCCTCCGAGGACATTGGTCTGGCCAATCCCAACGCCCTGCTGCTGGCCAATGCCGCCTTCGACACGGTGATGAAGATAGGTTGGCCCGAAGCCCGCATTGCCCTGGCTGAGTGCTGTGTCTATCTGGCCACCTCGCCCAAGAGCAACTCGGCCTACTTAGGCATTGACGCCGCCCTGGCCTTGGTGCGCGAGACTGGCAACCAGCCCGTGCCGCTGCCGCTGCGTAATGCCCCCACCAAACTGATGAAAGACCTGGGCTATCACGATGGCTATAAGTATCCGCACGACTTCCCTGGCCACTTCACCACTCAGCAATATTTGCCCGACGAGCTGACCGACCGCCGCCTGTGGCACGCCCAGCATTCGCCTTCAGAACAGAAACTCTATGAGCGCATGGTGAACTATTGGGGGAAACGGTTTGAGGAATAAAAAGCAGTTTCAGAAATTGTTACTGCGTGCTAAACACACTTCACCATTCTGTCGTTTTTACTGTCAGCTAAACACAATTCACCGTTCTTGATTTGTCTTGTTATCAGTAGCTCCAGGAATTCAGACGATATCCAAGCCCTCAAGTCGCTCTAACGGCGGGAAACTCCGCGCAGCCACTCCTTTCCCTCCTGCTCGGCATCCCGAAGGGTGACGCTTGCTGCCAACGGGACGCAAGAGGGGAGAAAGGAGAACAGCAGAGATTCCGCCGCCTCACTCTCCTCCCCTTGGAGGGGAGACGGGCGGCATACTCATTCTCCTGAAAGGATGTGAGACGTGCTACGGGGAGACGTGCTGCGCATTGTAGTTCAGCGATTATCGCTTTAGCGAACAGCAGTATTCAGAATTAGTGAAATACCCCGAAATAGTTTCAAGGGCTTTGGAACTAATGGTTCAGCGGCCCTGAACTAAAAGTTCAGCGGCCCTGAACCATTAGTTCAGGGCCGCTGAAACACTTTTGAAGAAGTCTCTATCTGACGACGACCTTATTTCCGTTGATGATGTAGAGGCCTTTGCGCGGGGCTTCCACACGCCGGCCCTGCAGGTCGTAGACATATTGGCTGCCTGTCAGCCTGGCTCTGTCGTTGGGCGTAGCCGTGATGCCTTGCGTCTGGTCAACGTGAAGCGTCAGCTTCAGACACGTCTGACTGCCCTTGGCGGTGAACGTCAGGGTGCCACTGATGGGCTGAGCGAAGTTGATGGTGTGGGTGGTGCTGCTGGGCGAAGCGTTGCGTGCGGGAAAGGCATAGTCGGCCTCGGTGTAGGCAGTGCCGTTCACCTCGCTGAGATAGCAACTGCCGCCATCGGCATTGGCATAGCCGAAGAAGTCGACACTGCTGAACTGGAGTCCTTCGGGCAGGGTGAGCTTATACTGCTTGTTGGCCGAATACTTGATGGTGGCGAAACTGCCCGTGGCGGGAGTTCCCGTCTGGTTCATCTTGAAACCGCCGCTGAACGACCAGTTGTCGTATGACGTCTGTCCGCTGATTTCAAACTCAGAATCCATGCTCTCACCTGCTTTCATGATTTGTCCCAGCTGCTCGCCGTCGGCATTCTGGTCTTCGGTGATGTCGGCCACGAGCGAGTTCAGGTATACCTCCACGTTGCTGTAGCCTTCATCGTTCAGCTGCGCTCCGTCGGAAGCGCTGTTCGGGTTCAGGCCGTGGGCCGTCTCCCACTCGTCGGGCATACCGTCGCCATCGGTGTCGGTGGGGGCGGTGGTGCTGTTCAGTGTGGGCCATGCACTCCAGTCGCTTCCGGCTCCCGAGGGCTTGTTGTCGTTCTGGCTGTTGACGAAGCCCTTGCTCAGTCCGCTGCCGGTGTAGGTGGCTGTGCCGCTGCGGGTGTCGTCGACCATGCGCTGGTCGAACGAGTCGCGGTGGAGTGAGGCACCGGCATAGTCGAGCACCTTCTCGTAGGCCTTCTGGGCCGTGTGGGTGGTGGTAAGGATGAAGGGCATGGGCTCGCTGAGCTTGATGCTGTCCTTCGTGGCCTGTGTCCATGTGCCGTCGCAGCCCGAGGCGTCAACTTGGTTGATGATACCAATGGTCCAGTTCGAGGCGGTCACGTCGCTGTACTTCGAGTTCACGTTGCCCGTGACGTAGTATTTGCCCCATAGATGGAGTGCAGGAGCATAGTCGGGATAGGTCGTCACGTAGCTGTTCGTGCGTATGCCGATGCCTGCTATGCGCTTGCCTTTAGTGTCGGTAGGCGAGCCGGGGCCTGGCTTGTAGTAGTTGTTCACAATGTTCACGGTCATGCCCTCGCCGCCGTAGCAGCCGTTGCCGCCGAAGTTGTAGATGACGTTATTGCGCATGTCCATGCGCTCCTTGAGCTGCGTAGTGGGGCGCGGGCCAAGGCGCGGTGTGCGGCTGGTGTGGTGGGCAATGAGGTTGTGGTGGAACGAGGCGTAGGTGCCGCCCCAGTTGCCGCCGTAGCCGTGGGCACCCTTCGAGTGGCCGCTGTTCACCAGGCTCTGAGCCACGAGGCACCACTGCACGGTGGTGTTCTTGTTGCCCAGCACAGAGAGGCATTCGTCGATACTCCACGACACGGAGCAGTGGTCAATCATCCAGTCCATCTTGTCGTAGCCGCCAAAGCCGTCCCAGCTGTCGGCACCGTCTTTCAGCACGTTCTTGTTGCCAAGACGGAAACGCATGTAGCGCACAATGACGTTGCTGCCGCTGATGTTCACAGGATAGTCGGCAAGACAGATGCCGTCGCCAGGGGCTGACTGGCCGGCAATGGTGATATTGCTGGTGATGGTAAGGGCCGACTCCAGATGGATGGTGCCGCTGACGTCGAAGACAATGATCTTGGGCTTGCCGGGGTTCTGGGCCAGAGACCAGCGCAGCGACTGGTAGCCAGCATCATTGAGGTTCTTGACGTGGTAGACCGTACCGCCGCGACCGCCTGTGACATAGCGGCCGAAACCCTCGGCACCAGGGAAGGCCGGGGTCTTTTCCTTTGTCTGGGCAGTGGCGGTAAGGGCCAGTGCCATAAGGGGTAGTAACAGTAGTTTGTTCATCGTTGTTTGGGTGTTGTGGGGTCTTAATGAAAAACTCCCCGACGGCTCGCAGCCGCCGGGGAGCTAATGGGGAAATAAGCTAATACTTACTTCTGAATCAGCTTCTGGCCGTTCACGATGACAAGGCCCTTGTAACCCTCGGCTACCTTCTGGCCAGCCACGTTGTAGCGGGCAGCATTGGCAGTGGCAGCAGTCTTCACAATGGCAATGCCTTCGGGATCAGCAGTTGCAGGCTCAATCTCGATGCTGTAGATCAGGATGTTGCCGGTGCCAGAGTACTTCTGGAAGGTGTAGGTACCAGCGGTCAGACCGAACTCGATGATGTTGGCATCCTCGCACAGCTTCAGGTCGCTGGCCTCGTTGCCCTCGGCGTCCTTGTGGAAGTAGTTAGTGCCACTGACGTTGACCATGCACTTGCGGTCGTTCACCAGAGCGGTGGGATCCTCAGCATTGTCATCGGCGTCGATTTTCTTGCATGCGTTCTTCGAGCAGGTAACCTTCACGTTCACCGAGTCGCCCTCGGCCACCTGGAAGGTGATGTTGGTGTTGTTCATCTTGATGTAGATCTCCATGCCATCAATCTGGTAGTCGGAGTTCTTCACAACAGCGTACTCAATGTTCTTCACAAAGAAGTCCTTCTTGTCGGCGCTGATCTCACCGCCTTCAACCTTGTAGACCTCACCGGTGGTAGAAGATGCAGTGGCTTCCTCGTCGAGAACGGCATTACCGTTAATAACCTTGATGACCTTCTTCTCCTTGATGGGGTTCAGCACATAGACGTCCTTTGTGGCTGTCTTTGAAACGAATGTGGTGTAGTCGCCGTTCTTAATCTCAGACTTGGCAACAACAGTAGCTGACTCCTCAAGCGTGATGGAACTGGACTCGTCGAAATCGCCGCCATTGATGGAAACGAAGTTCTTGGCACCCTCGTAGGGAGAGACGATAGTCACGTTGGCACCGTCGGCCTCAATTGAAGGAGCGTCGAACGAGAAGGTGACGTTGGCCTCGTTGTCGGCACCGTCGCAGAAATCATCTTGAGTGAATTCACCAGTTCCAAAAAGATCCATGAAAGCCTGGAACTTCACAGTCATATCCTGGTAGCACTTGATGGGGCCAGTGTATTTGGGGCTGGAAGCAGTGGGAGCAGTACCATCGGTGGTGTAGGTCAGCACGGTAGGAATCTTCTCGGTAGAGCCTTCCTCAACCATGTCGTTGGCCTTGGCGGTCACCTCGCGGAACCACAGGCCGCCCTCGTAGGTCTGGTCGCCCAGCTTAACGGTCGGGGTGCCGGGAGCCTCGTTGGCCTCAACGATGATGAAGCTGACGAACATGTCACCATTGTAAGAACCGAAGTAGTAGAGACCGTCGTCTTCAACGGTGTACTCCCATCTGAAACCGCTAACGGTTGCAGGGTGAATTGAGTCAGGAGCAGCATTCAGAGCGTTCTTCAGCTCTGCATCGGTAGCAATCTTGGGTATACGGGCGTCCTTACCAACCTTGTTGTTACCCTGGATGAACATAATCACCTTTGACTTGGCAGTCAACTTCATAGCAATCACATCCTGAGCGTTCTTCAGACGCAGCCAGTTGTAGTGAGGACCAGGATAGTCGGCACCATACTTGTCAACGATTTCCTGAGTGACATACAGCGGAGCACCTTCCTCGCCGAGAGCATCAACTACAGACAAGTCAACCTGTCCCTTGTTGGTAGCTGTGGAACCGCCAGTCACGTCGAGGAAGTGTTCGGCACCAAACAGGACACCTTTTCCAGGACGAGCACCCAGCTCATCGCAAACCAGCACATAGCTGTGCTTCAGCGGAGCAATGTCATCGACTGTAGCAGCGCTTGTGACACTGCTGAAGCCCAGAAGGGCCAGTGCGAAAGTAAACAGTTTCTTCATAAGAATTTTAGTTTAGTTAATAATTGAAATGATAATTGTATAAATAGAATATTCTTGGATAGTCTGTCGATTTTAAGCTTAATGTATATTGCGCTGCAAAATTACTAAAATAAAAGTAAACGCCGTGCAATGTATTAGTTAAAAATACGAAAAGACTTGGTACTCGTTCAGAAAAGGAAGCCGCCTTGATGCGGCTTCCTTTTCTGATGCGCTCGGGCAGTGGGGTCACTGCTTGACGAGGTAGGTCTGGACGGGAGTGTCGCCGTAGTGGACTACGGTCATTACCTCCTGTTTGCCACTAACAGCTACTGCGTTGAAGATGGATGACTTCGACACTTTGCCTTTATCGTCCTTCGTCGTCTTCAGGATGTCTATTTTGCCTGTCACGCTAGAGTAGGTGTACTCGTAGTAAGGGGTCTTGTCGGTGTTGGAATCGTCGGTCCAAGTTCCCTCGGTTACGCCCTGGCTCATCTTGACAGCCACACTGTCGGCTGAGACGAAGCGCAGACTCTCAACGAAGCCCTGAACGGCCTCTCCATAGGCGTTTGTCTTCAGATCGGCGCTGCGAATCCATGTGGTGTTGGCAATGCTTGCGGGGTGGTCAATCTTCAGCGTGTCGTTGTAATTGTTGACAAACGACGGGTTGGTGGTGGAAGCGTCCTCGTATTCATTGGCATCGTCGCACGAGGTGAAGCCTATGGCCAGAGTGAGAACCATCGCCGACAGTATTGAAAAACTAAATGCTTTCATGTCTTATTCGTGTTTGTTTTGTTGTCGGGGGACAAAGGTTTTCTGGCTTCGTCCCCCGAACGATGGGGAATTAAGTTACTTGTTGCGCCAGCGGGCAGCGCCTACGTTGTTGTTGTAGATGTCGTTGCTGGTGTTCTTGAAGTAGAGGTTCACGTTGTACTGTGTGGTGGCTGAACCATCAAGTGCATCGGCACGGTGCATGTTGGGATCGTTGGCAGTGGCGGCAACATGGGGCGGGCAGGGCTGCTCCATCAACTCGGTAGCAGAGACGTCGGCCACCTGCACCTCGAGGGTGCCATTGAGGGTGGCAGCACCGTCCTTGATGAGCTTCTGGAAGCTGTTGCTGCTGGTGTTCCAGGCATTGGCGCTGAAGATGGAACCGTTGGTCAGGTCGTTGTTTGTCGACCAGTTGTTGCGGAAGTTCAGCGTCACCTTGCCTACAGAGCCGTCGCCCATCGTCTGAGTGTTGCGGATGTCGGCACCCCACATCTGAAGCACGCGCTGGTCGCCGTCCTTCTTGCAGAGCACGAAGAGGTTGTTCTCAACGGTGTAAACGGAACCGTTAGGCAGGTCGCGCATCTTGAAGATGGCGCCGCTGGCGCGGGTGTTGAAGTTGATGAGGGTGTTGTTCGAGAACGTGATCATCCACGGGCCGTTGTCGCGGGCGTAGTTGGTGTTCTCCTCGCTGAAGAAAGCGGGGAAGGGACTGTCGTAGAACGTGTTCTCCACAACCTTGAAGTCCTTGTAGAGGTTCGAGCCAGGCTGGTTGATACCTGCTATCCAGCAATAGCCGCCGGCACCTTGGTTGTAGTAGCCGCAGTCGTAGAACAGGTTGTTCTTGATGAGCACGTGGTTCCATACTTTGTAGTTCGGGCCCTGCTCGCGGATGAAACCGCGGACGAGGCGCTTGAACGAGCAGTTCTCCATGACAAGCGAGTCGAGGGTCACGGCCATACCGTTCGAGAACATGTTGAAGAAGTAGTTACCCGTGGCGGTACCGAGTCCGGCCTGGTTGTCACCGTAGTTGTAGCACAGGGGATTGTCGAAGTCGATGTCGTAGAAGGCCAGCTTCTTCATGTAAATCTCACCGCCCTCACCGGCTTCGGGTGAGCGTCCGAAGGTGAACATGGAGTAGGGGCATCCGTTCCACTGCTCGCCGTTAGTTGCCTGTGAGTACATATCGCTCTTACCGATGCCGCAGATGACACGAGCACGCTTGCCCTGAGCCACGTCGGCAGGATCGGTGCGGAGCACGAAGCCCTTACAGGTGATGTCGTTGCCGTCGAGGTAATAAGTCTTGCCACCCTCGAGGTAGTACTCCTGACCTTCAGCGAAGTTGGTGTTCGAGATGAAGTCGTAGAGTGTGGGAGTGAGGGGCGCAGCGTTGAACTCGGCAGCACGGGCGAATACTTCGGCTCGCTTGTAGTCCTCGTTGCTGGGCAGTGTAGCTGTAGCTTGTGTTGCCAGCAGTTCTTCGTGCTTCAGCAGAATGGGAGCACCGGGCTGGCCATCGGAGCGTGCTGTGCAGGTGTTATACTTGGCGTCGATGGCCACGGGAACGCGGGGGTCGATGACGTCGATGACATAGACCGAGTTGGCCGTCAGTCCGTCGACGACGATGTAGCCGCGTTCACGGTCTTCCTGTGTGATGGTGTAGCGCTTCCACTTCTCACCCACGGTAGAGTTGGGGTTGTTGGGTGAAGGCGAGACGGTGAGAATCTGGTAGCCCAGGTTGCCGTCCTCGTCTATGTTGAAGTTCTCGTAGAACGACTCCAGCTTGTCTATATCGTCCTGATCGGTGATGGTGGCATCATCGGCATAGCCTAATGCCTCCTTGGCCGTCTTGTTCAGGTAGATGTGCATGGTCGTCTCGGTGGTCTCGGCCTGGTTCACGTAGATGGCGAACGGCGTCGGGTAGCGGTCGCGTGTGGTGATGCCCAGGTATTCTTGCCACTGGCGTCCGCCGCCATGGCCGAACCAGTTAGATGCGTGAGCAAAGGTGCTCTCGTCGCCCTTGATGTTGCGGTCCTTGGTCGACAGGGCACGGATGGCGAAGCGGTAGTCGGTGGAGTACTGCAAGTCCTTGATGAGCATGTCGAGCTGCTTGGGACCCACGATGGTGTCGAGCAGCAGGTCGCTGGTGCCCTGGACGCTGGCCCAGGCGCTGGCACCGCCGCTCACCTTGTTCTGTATGGCCATCTGAATCTGATATCCAGCGCAGTTGTTCACACCATACCAGTAGAGGTGGATGGTGTTTCCGTGCGGATAGGCACCGTCGAGGCCGCAGTTGTATGGGTAGTCACCTCCCTTTCCACGGTTGTTGTCGTTGATGAACATGGTCATAAACTCCCTGTCGGTGTTGGTGCTGCCCTTGTCATCATCGTCCTTACACGACACCACGAGTGCCGATGTGGATGCCAGCACGAGGAGCAAAAGGTTGTTAAGTATCTTTTTCATGTCGTTATAGTTCTTAGATTAGTATCCGTAATAGTTCTTATAGACGCCAGCAGCACGCTGCAGTACCGTGTTGGGGTAGGGCAGGATGTAGCGTACCGGCGGCAGGTCGCTGGCAGCAGGAATAGAGTTGAACTGTGTCAGCGCACCGTCGCGTATGATCCACAGGTTGCCATTGTCGTCGCAGCGGATGTAGCCATAGAAGGTGTACTTGCATTTGTCGTTGGGCAGACCGGTGTTCTCGTTGAACCAGGCGTACATATCGGCAGGAATCCAAGCCTGGGCTGAGAATCCACCACGTGTAATCTGGCTGGTGATAGGAGCCGAGCCGGCTGACTTGTAGGCATTGAAGATGCGGAGGCTCTGGAACGACTGGTTGGGGTATTTCTGAGTGATGTTGCCTCCATCGTCCACGTGGTATCCGTAGAGCTGTGCCCTGAACATACGCAGAGCATAGGCGTTAGCCTCTTCTAGGTTGTAGGTGTGGTAGTAGACGCGCATACCGGGCAGGTCGGAGATGTAGTCGGTTCCATCGGGACTGTCGTGTGCCACGATGTCGTCTTCATATCCAGTGCCGCAGTTCATGCCCACGGCATAGTAGCGCAGGAAGCTGTAGACCAGTTCCTCGCCGTAGGTGTTGGTGCGCACGAGGTCGCGCCAGCGGCTGTTCTCACCGGCAAACTCCCACTTGCGTTCATCCATGACGGCCTTTTGGAAGGCTTCTTTCGATGCCTGTGCAGCGGTGATGAAGTCGGGGTCGCCGTCGATGAATGCGCGGCTGTGGACTGTCTGCAGGCACTGTACTGCCTTGGCGGTAGGACCGCCGTTCAGTTCGTTGGCAGCCTCGGCATACATCAGCAGTATGTCGGCGTAGCGCATGTAGGGATAGTTGATGCCGGTGCCACCCTCGGTGATGTCGCCCAGTGCTGAGCTTTCAGCTGTCCATAGCTTCGACCACTTGTTGTTGTGGCAGTAGTAGTCGTTGCGGAAATAGATGGAGTCGGCCAGTGCACCGTCGGCATTGGTGAAGTAGCTGTAGTACCACAGTCCGTTGACGAACTCGCGGCGCAGGTCGCCCTGGCGGAACAGGAAGCGGTAGAAGGCGTTGAGCTGCATACTGCCGCCGCATTTACCCCATGGGCCTACGGTCTTGCCCTCATACGAGTTGTAGGTAGGGCCTTGGATGTAGCCAGTGTTGCCTGTTGACTCCTTGGCAAAGGGAATCTCGAAGATGGGGTCGTCGTTGTTCACTACCTGATAGTTGCACTCGTTGACGAACACGTCCTGATAGCTCAGGCGCAGCTGGTGTGTGCCTGATGAGATGACGCTGTCGGCATAATCCATGGCAATGCGGTAGTAGTCCTGATAGTTGTCGGGACGTTTCATGAAGCCATAGCTGCGGGGGTCGTTCTTGTTGGGGCGCAGCGAATAGCCGCCGGCGGTGAGTGCTATGCGTGCGATGAGTCCCTGTGCGAACTCCTTGGAGCAGCGCTCCACCGTGGTGCTGGCCGTTGACGACATGCCGGGTGCAGCCTTCTGCAGGTCAGCGATAAGTGCTTTCTGTATGTCCTCACGGTCGGCCACGGGAATGGTCTCGGTGCCGCGCAGGTCGGTGGGCTCGAAGGTGAAGGGCACGTCGCCAAACATCACCACGAGGTCGTGGTAGGCCATGGCTCTGAGGCACTTGGCCTCGCCAATCCACTGCAGCATGTCGGCGTCGGCAATCTTGTTGCCGTTGCCGTCCAGCTCGTATTCACCGTCGTTGTCGGTGACGTAGTAGATGGGGCTGGCCTCTGCGTAAGTGATGAACTTATTGCAGTACTCAATGAGGTTGTAGGCAGCCGTCCAGAAGCTGAGGATGTCGCCTCCCTGGTCGTCGCAGTCGAAGCGGCGATAGGTGGTGTGAGAGTGTGTGCGTGAGGCGTTAATTGAGATGTCAACGTCGCTGTTAAGCACGAATGTGTTCTGATACTTGTCACCGTACAAGTTGTTGACAAGAGCCTGAGCATAGACGCCGTTGAGTGCACGCTCTACCTCCGACTTCATGCTGTATACGAACTCGACAGTGCTCTTCGAGGGTGCGTCAACATCCAGGTAGTCGTTGCACGAGGTGAGGAGCCCCCCTCCGACTCCCCCTAGGGGGAGCGCTATTGTCAGATAAGCCGCGTATGATAATAGTTTCTTTTTCATATCTTAATTGATGTTTTTCTTTATGATACTGTTCTGCCATTCCCTCCTTTTTGTGGGAGGGCGTGGGAGGGGGCTTTAGAATGTGATGTTCGTTCCGAAAGCAAACATGCGGTTGCGCGGATAGCGGTTGTAGTCCATGCCGCAGGTGAGGCCTGTCTGGATGTCTACCTCGGGGTCGTAGCCAGTATAGCTGGTTATGATGAAGAGGTTGGATGCTGACACATAGAAGCGTGCCTTGGAGATGCCCCACTTCTGTGTGAGATCCTTCGGCAGTGTGTAGCCGACGGTGACGTCAGAGCAGCGCAGGAACGAGCCGTCCTCGATGAAGTAGCTGTGAGTGATTTTCTTGGTGACGTCGGTGGGATTCCACAGTGTGCGGTCCTTGTTGGCGTTCTTGTAGATGTTCACGCAGTCGTCCACGTAGTAGAGTTTGTAGAGCACATCGCCCTTCGTACCTGTGATGGAGCCGTCGATATCGTTGTACTGCCAGGCGTCGTTGAAGCGGTCGAGAACATTGAAGAACTTGTTCTTGTTGCCCTCGGAAGCCGAGAGTGTGTAGGCCGTGGCGTTGTTGATGTCGAAGTCGAGCATGTAGGTGAAGTTGGCGGTGAAGTCGAAGTTCTTCCACTGTCCGTTCAGTCCGAAACCACCTTGAATCTTCGGGTTGGTGTTACCGATGACGGTGCGGTCGTTCTCGGTGATGCGTCCGTCGCCGTCGAGGTCTTTGAACTTGGGCTTGCCGGGCAGTGTGGCGATACCGCTGTTCGATGAGCCTGAGATGTCGTTGATGATGGTCACGTAGCCATCGCTGCGGGGTGCGCAGTTGGCGCTGGTGCCATTGTCAGCAGCTGCTGAGCCCCAGGGCACGGCCTGATAGTTGTTCAGAGGATCGAAGTAGAACTCGTCGAACTGGTAGAGTCCGTCGTAGACGAAGCCATAGATAAGACCTACCTCATCGCCTACCTTCAGGCAGTAGTCGTTGTAGCTGGACTTCCAACGGTTGTTCTGATCCCAGATGACGTCATCGGTGCCGTTCAGCTTGTCGATCTTCTTCTTGTTCCAGCCGAAGTTCAGGTTGGCGGTGAGCACGTAGTCCTTGCCTTGCAGGATGTCGCCGCTGATGGAGAACTCGATACCCTTGTTGGTCACCTGGCCGATGTTCTGCATCTGGCTGGTGTAGCCGAGGGTTGGGTCGAGGTCGGAGCTGTAGAGCAGGTCGCGTGTGGTGTTCCAGTAGAACTCGGGCGTGATGGTGACGCGTCCGTTCCAGAGCGAGATGTCGGCAGCGAGGTTACGAGTGATGGTGGTCTCCCACTTGATCTTCTCGTTCGAGAACTTGTTGCCGCTGGCGTTGCCATAGTAGTTTTCGCCATACTGTGTCTGTTCGCCGAATCCGGGTCCGCCGGTGGAGTTGATGGAGTAGAGTATGCGCCAGAGGTCGCTGTTGATGCGGTTGTTACCGGCCAGACCGAAGGCGGCGCGTATCTTCAGGTTATGAATCCACTTGATGTTCTTCATAAACGGCTCTTCGCTCATCACCCATGCACCCGAGATGGAGGGGAAGTAGCCCCACTGGTATCCGGGAGCGAACATGGTGCTACCGTCGGCACGGAACGTGGCGGAGAGGAGGTACTTGTGCTGGAAGTTGTAGTTGGCCTGTCCGAAGAACGATGCTGTGCGGTCGGCCGTAGAGCGGTTCGATGTTACCTCGTAGGGGCTGCCGAATGCCATGTTGTTCCATGCCTCGCGAGCAGTGAACGAGCGTGGGAAGTAGCGGTTCATCATGTAGTGGTTGACGCTCTGGGAGTGGTGTATCTCCTGTCCGAGTAGGAACGACCAGTTGTGCTTGTCTTGCACTGAGAAGTTGTAGCTGGCGGTGTTTGTCCACACATAGCTGAAGCGCTTGTAGTCGGTGAGTTGTGCCACCGGCTGGTTGTTGTGGCTCTGGCCGGTGCTGGTGAGTGCTCCGTAGAAGCGGCTCTCATCTCTCCACTGCAGTCCGAGTGTGCCTTCTGTGCGAAGGGTGAGTCCTTCGATGGGCGTCCAGCTGAGCGACAGTCCGTTAGAATAAGAATAGGTGTGCTTGATGAGCTGGTTGATGGCGATGTCGCTCTTCGGGTTGGTGTAGTTGAAGAGTTCTTCCTCGTTGGGGTCGGCATAGGCGGGGTCGATGTATCCGAATTCGCGCAGACCGTTGGTGGGACGATATTTCAGTACGTCGATGATACCACCCGTACCGATGTTCTCGCCACCGGCACCCTCGTCGCGGCGGAAGGTGAACTTGGGGTTGAACTGCATCGTCAGCTTGTCGCTGATGGCGATGTTCGTCTTCACGTTCAGGTTGGTGCGGCGTACGCCTGAGCCGAGGATGATACCCTTGTCGGAGCTGTTGGTGAGCGAGATGTTGAACTTCACTTTCTCCGAGCCGCCGCCTACGGTGACGTTGGCCGAGTAGTTAAGCGGTGTCTCGCCCATCACGTCGTCCTGCCAGTCGTGGCTGGGCAGCGTCCGGTACATGTCGAGGTCGTAGGGGTTGCCGAAGTTTGCACGGAAGAACTTTGCATTGTCGTTACGTGTGCCGGCAGCAGCGTGCCAGTTATACTGGTACTTCACGAAGTCGGAGGCGTTCATCAGGTCGAGCTTCTTCGAGAGGTGGCTCACGTTCAGGTTGCCGTTGAAGGTCACCTTCACTGTGCCAGCCTGGGCGCTCTTGGTGGTTACCACCACAACGCCGTTGCCGCCCTTGGCACCGTAGATGGCGGTGAGGGAGGCATCCTTCAGAATGTCGATGGACTGGATGTCCGATGGGGGAATATCGTTGATGTTATCCACCTGGAAGCCGTCGACGATGTATAGGGGCTCGTTGGTCTGAGTCACCGAGGTGCCTCCACGTACGCGGATGTTGACATCTGCACCTGGCTGACCGTCGACTGTTGTCACCTGGACGCCGGAAATCTTACCCTGCAGGGCCACGGCTGCCGATGTGACGGGCACTGCCTCCAGCTTCTTGCCGCTGATGGAGCCCACGGAGCCCGTCAGGTCCTTGCGTGCCTTGCTGGTGTAGCCCACGACCACCACTTCTTCAAACGACTGGTTGTCGTCTTCCAGTACGATTTTCATGTTCTGCGAAGCGGTTACTTCCTTTGGCAACATGCCAATGTAGGAAACGACAACCGTCTTCGAGTGTTGCAACTTCAACGTGAAATTACCGTCGAAGTCGGTAGCTGTGGCATTCTTCGCGTTGCCCTTCTCGGTCACGGTGGCACCGATGATAGGCTCGTTAGAAGAGTCCAATACCTGACCTTTCGCAGTCGTCTGAGCCAGCGCCTCGGGGGGGGCCAGAACAAAGAATGCAGCAAGTAGGCAAAGTTTACACAACAATTGCATTGCGTTCTTCATACCTTGTTTTTTGATTTAGTTAGTAATTATTAGGTGAATAAATTGATTTGTTTCCGTTGATTGTTTTGTAATCGAGTGCAAAATTAAGAAAAATATGTGAAATAGCGAGTGGATTTTCTGTTTTTTAATGGGGAAAAATAGGTGAAAATGGTTTTTTAACACATTTTGACAGTGTTATTAACAATTCCGCCTGCTTGGCGCCTCAGTGTGGGCATGTTAGTTAAGTTATGCTTCTCGTTGCTTAAAGTTGCGCTTCTCTTTGCTCAAAGTTACGCTTCTCGCACCTCAAAGTTACGTTTCTTTGCAGTCAAAGTTACGTTTCTTTGCAGTCAAAGTTACGTTTCACGTTTCTCGATGTTTAGCACCTTCGTAAATAAAGAGCAAATGTTACGCTTCAAGACCGACCGTAGGTGACGACCTAAAGACCTGTTTAAGCACTGTTGCTTGGCCTATTCTAGTGCTGCTGATTCAATTTTATGTGGGTTTGGCCTACGGAATGCTATCATGGCGATGAAGGGGCTTGGCTGGATAATGAACCATTCAAACCCGATACGGACGGTGAATTTTCTTTACATCGATATTCTTGCAAAAAGTAGAGGACAGCTTTGAGGACGGAAAAGTACCGCTTTTTGACCCTCAAAGCTGTCCTTTTTCACCCTCAAAGCGGTGCTTTTCCAAAAGGCTTACAGTACGGCCCTTTTTGAAAATCTGAATTTTCCTTACATTCTGCCGCCCACATCAAGCTATTGTAATGTTTAGCGGACAGTAATAATATAACACTATTACTGTCCGCTAAATGAGGGTGTGCCTGTCTTGACACACCCTCGTGACTATTATTTTCGCTCATGTTTTGATGAACCCGAGCGAGCTCGGTTCATGGCTCACTTCATCACGACCTTGCGGCCATTGACGATGTAGAGACCCTTGGTGGCGCGATCCACGCGGATGCCCTGCATGTTGTAGACGCGGTCGCTGACGGGCACGGTAGCGGGTGTCACCTCGTGGATGCCGGTCAGGACGTCCTTAGCCTGAACAGTGGCCGATGCCTCGCTCAGTCCGCCCATCTCGTTGGCGGCACGCACGGCGTAGGCACCGTCCTCGGTGAGCTCGTAGGTGGGCTCGGTGGTGAATGCTACGATGCTGCCATCCTTCACCACAGCCCAGAGCATGGCATAGTTGCTATTGTTCCAAACCAGCTTACTACCGTCCTGCTTGACGTCCGAGGGGATGGGAGCCTGCTCTGTGGCGAGGGTGGGATCCCAGTCGCCATACATGCGGTGCAGGTCGCTGTTCTCCAGAGCCTCCTCTGCGGTGAGCACAGGATTGTTTGCATGACCGTCGCCGAAGGTCTTCTTACGACCGCTGAGGTCAATGACGGTGCCAGTGGAGGTGGTAGAATTGTACTCGGCGAAGCGTGCGGGCCAGCCATTGCTCATCTCGTTCCAGCCTATGGCCGAGGGAACAACGTTCATGCGGGTGTCGATGAACAGGGCAATAGGTGTGCCGCTGCCCCAAGGACGGCCCAGGGTGTACTTGCCATCGACGCCACTGCCTTCACCATTGATGACGCAGTCTTTGTAGATCCAGCCATACTTGGCGGGCTTGCTGGGAACGGCAGCGTAGCCGCCTGCAATCTGGCGCAGCTCGACGCGGTTCCAGAAGATGTCGCCCTTACCACACATATAATCGGTACGTCCGCGCACGTAGCCGTCCTCGAAGTAGTAGAGTCCGTTGTCGTTGTTGCTGGTCCAGGTGTCCTGGTAGCCGCGCAGACCCACATTCTTGTAGATGTTCTTGGTGCCCTTGTCCTGGATGGCCAGGTCGCGGCCGGTGGCATCGTCCATGCCAGTCTCAACGGTCAAGTCTTGCCAGTAGAGTCCGCTGACGCGACTGCCAATCTGGAACACGTCGCTGTTGCCAATGCCATCGTACTTGCTGGTGGTACCGTATTGTCCGGAGAATGTCTCATTCTTGTCGATGCCGTTGGTGATGATGACGCCGTCGCGGCTCTCACCGATGAACGACACGTTCGAGGCGTTGAGGAAGGTGATGCACTCGGGTACCTCGTAGCCCTCGGCCTTGGCCACCTTGATGCTGGCCTTCACTGGGATGACATACTGGCCGTTCTTGATGAAGATGCGGTAGCGCACGTTCTTATCGGCACGAGTCTCGGCGGCATTGATGGCGGCCAGGAGCTGGTCGACGTTCTCAACCACTGCATCGTAGAGTCCCTTCTGCACGGCGGGACGCTGCATGGTGGTGAAGGCGATGCTGATGCCGTCCTTCAGGAAGTTGTCGGTGAGGTCGGCCACGGTGTTGCCGGGCAGTGCGAAGGTGTAGTCGGTGCCATATTCCAGTCCCTTGTACTCGAAAGTAATGGTCTTACCGTTGACAATGGGGGTGAGTGTAGCGGTGCCCAGAGTAGCCTGTGCGCCGTCGGTCGTCTTCACACGCTCGTCGAAGGTCAGCACGATTCTGCCACTTGCCGATGCACCGGTAGCGCCGTTGGCAGGAACGGAAGAAACTAGTGTGGGAGCCTTGCCGTCATCAACCAGCTTCGGTGTTCCGGTGATGAAGAACATGGCCAGTGTGTTGCCGTCGTTGGCCGATGCTGAACCGTCCACCTTCGAGGTCTTGTCGGCAATCATGCGGATGTAGAGATCCTTCTGGTTGTTGGCCTCGGCGGGCATCTGCTCCTTGAACTGGGCTGCAGCCTTGGCACCGCTCATGGTGATGCTGCCGAACTTCGTCCAGTTCTCACCGTCGAGCGAGTACTCGGCGTTGTAGGTCTGGTAGGCGTTGTAGTTGTAGAGCATCTGGAACTGAACGTTGATGTCGGTGAAGGCCTCGGCGTTGACCTTGGTCTGCCAGTGCCAGTAGCCCACGTCGCCATTGCTGGCACCCGTGCGCCAGTTCACGGCAGCGCCCTTGAAGCTCTCGTAGCCGCCGGCCGCGATCCAGCTCTTGTCGAGCCATCCCTGGATCTCGCCGGAAGCGGTGTTCACCAGATTCAGAGCATCACCGTCGTTGTCCTGTGCGGCGAAGTCGGCCTTACGGCCATTGCCTCCTGCGGTGTAGAAGTCCCAACCGGCAATGATGTCGGCCTGGGCATACATAGCGGTCAGCTTGGTGTCCTCAGTCATGCTGACAAGCTTGCTGCTGTTGGTGTCGCCGTCGTTCCAGTTGGTGAAGGTTACCAAGCCCTCGTACTGATTGGCGGTCAGCTGTACGGCTGTGCCATTCTCGTACATCATCTTGCCATCGACCATAGTTGGCTCGGGGGTGATGTTTACCATGTAGTCGTTGGTGCCGTCTACGGTGAGTGCCAGCTCATAGGTCTCAACAGCCTTGAAGTTGGCGGTGAGGGTCTCGTTGCTGTTCATGGTGTACTTGAACTTTGCCTCGGTCGAAACCTCCTCGCCGGCAGCGTTGGTCCAGTTCACGAAGTCGTAGCCAAAGTTCTCGGTGGCGGTCAGGGTCACCTCGCTGCCCTCCTCGTACTGCTCGCTGACGGGATAGACGTTGATGCTGCCAGCACCCTCAGGAGCGACAGCTGTAGCCAGCGTGTATTTTTCAATATTGGCCATGGTACCATTTACAAAGCCCTCAATGGTGACTTTACCAAACTCTGCACTCTTGCCGGAGGCTACGCCAACCGTTGCTGTGAGGAAGAACCCGTCAGCTGATGCGAAAGCGGCTTGTTGGTCGGCTGTCAGATTAATCTCATACTTGTAGATGGCTGTTGCATCGTAAGATTTCTGGCTGGAAGTCTTCGTGCGTCGAAGGGCTGTCCATGTTCCTAATACTTGTGGATTGTTCCCGGCGGTGTAAGCAGACACAGTGAGTCCATTCTCCACGTCCGTGCCTTCACGGTTGACATAACCCGAAATCTTTGTCGGCGTGAAAGTAAGACCGGCTGATGGTTTCAGACTCCATGTCAGCAAATCGGTCTTGTTGGTAGGAGCGAACTCAATACCTGTTACACCAGTTCCACTTCCATTCTCATCTGTGATTTCGCGTGCGCCTTTGATTGTTACATTTGAGTCGTAAGCAAAAGCAACTGTAGCGAATGCACCTTCAGGAGCAGCGGTATATGTACTGGGATTGTTTTTGTCGTTCATTGCCCACTCGATGGTAGCCGCCTCATTATTGAAGCTCTCGCCACCGCCCTGACTCTGTACCATGGGTAGTACAACCTGGATGTAGCGGTAGTAGGAGCCGTCGCCGATGACGACATCGACCGTCTCGGCACTGCCGGCGATGGTGTAGCTGATGGTCTTGCCCTGCGTGTAGTCGCTCTGGCCGTCGATGGTGGTAGTGGTGATGTCGCTGTAGGCTTCCATCGAAATGGTGGCGCCCTTGCACGATGGAACGGTCCACTTAGTGCCGCTGTTCAGCTGTGCCCAGTCGTTCCAGTTGCCGTTGGCAAACTTACCGCCGTTGTTGGTGTCGAAGTCGGCCTTCACGTCGATGGTCTTGCCATTGACAAGGGCCTGGGTCACCCACATGCCAATCTTGTTCTGGTAGGCCACGGTGGGAGCACCCTGGTCGCGGCGGAAGGTGAAGTTCAGCTTCACCTCGTCGGTGCGGTCGGCCAGGCTCACCTCGTTCGTAGTGAAGACGGGCGTCAGCGTTACGCTCTCTGCATCGGGAGCCGTAATGGCCTCGCCAGGAGCATACGTGTTCTTGCCGTCAGTCCATCCAGTCAGAGTCATACCTTCCTTGTAGAGGGTGAAGTTCTTTGGCAGGGTGTACTGGCTTCCTACTGCCGCTGTCTCTTCAGCAGGAGCCACGCCCTCTGCACCACTATTGGCGGCATCGAAGATGAACTTCACGTCGCTTGCCAGTTCTTTCGGGTCAACCTTCTCTACAGCGAAGTAGGGAACATAGCTGCCGCCGCTGATAGTCAGCGTAGTGGCCACTTCCTGCTTGTAGTAGCAAGAAATGATGTTGGCATCCTTGTCCCCGTGGTAGCAGGCCCCGGTGTTGGTGTTCATCGTGGTCACAACGGCGCCGTTTCCATCCTTTACGGTCACGTCGCCACCCCAGGCACAGGTACCGAAGGTGATCTTCACAGCACCTTCCACCTTGACAGTGGCTGAGAAATTGCTGATACCGTGATCATTGCTGTGGAATTTGCCACTGATGACGGCATTGGCCGAAGCATCATCGGCTGCCACGCGGGTGAAACCACCGGCAGTCATTTTCAGTCCAGCAGTAGCCCCGTTGGCATCAGCCTCGGTGAAGAAACTTTGATTAGTGAAATCAGCCTTGATGTCGACCCATTCAGCCTGGGCTACTCCACAGAGCATCGCAAAAATGCCCAATAGGGAGAATCGTAGCAATTTGTACTTCATACGGTTTGATTTTTAAGTAATAAAAGTTATAATTAGGATTTAGTTAGTAATTATTTTGCGCGAGGTCTTAGTGCCGTTGGGCTTGGTCGTCACCTCAATGCAGATGCCGTGGGCGGGAGCGTCGATACGCACGCCCTGCAGGTTGTAGTAGGCTTTTGTGCCGTCTGCTGCTGTCGATACTTCCCGAATGGCCTCAGGGTCACCAGGCATGTTGACGGCGGCCACCAGCGTGCCGTCCTCCTTGTGGTAGGCGGGGTAATAGTCCTTCACCTCCATATCCTCCTTGGCATCAGCGTTCTCGTTGAGCATGATGTCCTGTACGAGCGAGTTGACATAGACTTCAAGGTTGGTGTAGTAGCCTAACGGGTCGATGGTCGTTTTCATGGCATCGGCATTGCTGCTGGGGTTCAGACCGTTGGCCGTCTCCCAGGCATCGGGAATACCATCCTTGTCGGTGTCGAAATCGGTGGGACGACTGCCCGTGCCGAAGGTGGCCTCGGTATAGCCGTTGACATCACTGACAATGTCAATACGCCCCTTGGTGTTGGTGACAGAGCCGCTATAGGTCGCTGTGCCTGAGCGTGCTTCGTCGAAATAGCGTGTGTCGACATCGTCGGGGTTGAGCGAAGCGCCGGCGTAGGCCAGTACCTTGTCGAATGCCGTGGCTGCCGTGTGGGTTGTTACAACGCCTGTTGGTGCGGGCTCGTCAAGACGGATGCGGACACAGTCGGTTCCGGCTCCGTTCTTTTTGTAGGTGACGTCCTCGCCGTTGTAGTGATTGGGATCGGGGCTCCATTGCTCGTTGTCGATGGTGTAGGTGCCATTGTCGTAACTGATGTTCGACCACCCGTTAAAGTCGGCTGTGTTGTTCATCTGGTTGCCGTCAATGAAGTATCGGCTGGTCATCGTCCAGAAAGTCTGGTCATCGCCGGCATTGCCGTTGGCGGCCACCGTCACCTGGGTGACACGGCTGGTGCTCGCAGCAGGGCCCGTCTTGTAGTAATTGTTCACGATGTTGATCTTCCCGCCTCCAGGGCCGCCGTAACAGCCGTTGCCGCAGTTGTAGATGACGCAGTTGCGGAAATCGACGTTCTCTGCCTGGAGTGTATTGGCCCACTTGTACTCATTGTAAAGCTTATTCGACGTATAGCCTTTCCAGTTGTAGCGGGCGCCATTGAAGCGTGGCGAGCGGTTGTTGACATGGCAGATGAGATTGTGGTGGAACGAGGCCAGCTTGCCGCCCCAGATGCCGCCGTAGCCGTGAGCGCCCTTGCCGTGTCCGGCGTTGTTGAGGCTCTCGCCAATGGTGCACCACTGCATGGTGAAGTTGTTGTTGTCGTAGAAAGATGCCACCTCATCAATCGACCATGAGAAGGAGCAGTGGTCGAGGATGATTCCTGTCAGATTGCGACACCATGTGGCATCGGCACCGTCGTTGATGTCCTTCTCCTGTCCGCGGCGGCAACGAATGAAGCGCATAATGATGTTGTTGCCGTTTGGACGCACTGTATAGTAGCGGAGGGTGATGCCGGGGGCAGGCGCCGTCTGTCCGAGGATGGTGGTATTGGCTCCGATGGTCACGTCGCTGAGCAGGGGAATCACTCCGCCAACGTCGAAGACGATGATCTTCTTGGTGGAACCGCTGACGGCAGCCCGGAACGAGCCGGTGCCGCTGTTGTTGAGGTTGGTGACATGAACCACCTTGGTGGCGCCACGTCCGCCTGTTGTGTATCGTCCGTGGCCTTCGGCGCCAGGGAAGGCGGGGATGTCCTGTGCGGCTACACTGCTAAGCGATAAATGGCAAATAACCAATGATAAACCGAGTAGAAAGCGTTTCATTGTTTGTTGTAGTTTGTGTGTTTTGTGTGTTTGTTATTGCATTCGTTGCAGGCCCTCCCAGCGCACGTTCCACGTGCCGTCCTGGGGGAAGCCGGGGTTGTTGGGGATGGTGCATCCGTCCCATCCAGCACACATCATGGCCACAGCGGTGAGCAATGCGCCATTGCCGGGCAGGTAGATACGCAGCCGGTCGGCCGTCTGGAAGTTATGGCCGTTGGGCAGATATGTGTTCTTCTGTGTGTCGATGAGCAGGGCACGGAGGGCCGTTTCGGGCTGTCCGAGTCGTGCGGCCGCCATAGCCGTCATGCCGTAGTCCCATCCCCAGGTAGTGGCCCAGTTCCAGTTGTCCATCACCCAGTCGAGGGTGGCGTTCATCTTTTCTTTGTTGTAGAGAGGTGCAGTGCTCAGTGGCAGCAGTCCTGCAGCGCCGAGCACGGCAGGGTGGTCATTGCGGCATTTCTCAGCAAAGGTCTCAGTCGTGACGACGGGCTTTGCACCGCTGGCGACGGCATCGAAGGGGTCGAACGATTTCAGTCCGTCGGTCTTGCCTTTAGCCATACCAGCTGTGTATATGCCGTCTTTCGTCTCGGGGAGGTGAGCGAGGTTGGCTATGATGGCATCCCATTGCTCGTTGCGCTGCTTGCTCAACCGTTCGCGCCATTGATTTGCTACGTTGAGACCATACTGCCAGTATGCCAGTTCAAAGGGGTGATTATAGCTAAAGTCCTTCGACATCGACTCCTGCATGGCGGTGGCGCCCTGTAGGAAGTAGCGCTGCTTGGAGGCAGACGCCCCCTTGCCCACAGACACGAAGTCTGCCATGAAGGCAGCCGTCTCTTCTACCTGCTCGGCATATTTCTTGAGCGTGGCTGTGGTGGGGTTGGCTCTGTAGAGCTCCTCAGCCATATATATATAATGTGGCTGCTGCCAGATGAGATAGCTGCCCGTGTTCGACGGAGCCTCGCCAGCCCAGGGGTCGGTCATCTTCATCCAGCGCACTCCCTTGAATCCTTGTCGCTGTGCAATCTGGCGTGCCACAGGATATGCAACACTGTTGTACCAGTCGAGGATGTTGGCAACGGTCTGCGGCCTGTTCCACAGGGCGAAGTCTACCATGTGCCACCATGTCATTTCCAGATGCGGGCGGCCGAACCACGAGTTATACGTAAGGCCGGTCTCCTGCGGTGGTTGGGCGTTGGCGCAGTTCACCTGCGTGAGGTACTGGCTGAGCACCACGCGGCGTTCCAGTTCGCGGGCTCGCGGGTCGGTGCACTGTCCGAAGTCGACAATGGCGCCCTCCTGCCACCAACGGTTCCATGCTTTGATGACGGCTTTCAGCTGCTGGTCGAAGACGAGTGCTGACTGCTCCCTGCCACTATCCTTTAAGGGGTCAGCGCACAAGTATTCGGCCTCGAAGGCGAGGACATCGGCAGTGGTGGACAGCTCGAAGTAGTGGCGGTCGCATTCCTGCAAAGTGGCGTTGCCCTGCCAGCGCAGGGAAAGGTAATAGGTGGTGCTGTCAATGGTGTGCTCAATGAGGGCGGAATGGGTGTCGGCGGGCAAACCGCCGACCACGGACTCTAAAGAAGAAGCACTGGGAGCTGACAAAGGAGCACCGGGAGCTATAGAAGAAGCACCGGGAGCTATAGAAGAAGCACCGGGAACAGATGAAGAAGCACTGGGAGCTGACGACGGAGCACCGGGAACGGATGCGGGGTGCATGATGATGCGTGATGTGTGGTGTTCGGGCTTGGTGAAGTCGGCAGCGTCGTCGGCGTGCTTACCTGTGGGGTAGGGGAAACGGATGGCCACAGCGGCCCGTCCCTCTTTCAGCAGAGGCGACTTGATGCGGTAGATGACGGCATCGCGGTCCTGCATACATGCCGTGGTGACGTCGACGGGTGAGCCGTCGGCCACGAACTGCGATTCAATGACGCCGTCGTAGAGCTTCAGCTCCTGATGGATGCCCTTCAGGGTGTTCAGGGCTATGGGCTTTCCGTCGGCCGTCTTCATGTCGAGACCTATGACACCCAGGTTCAGCCGATGGGGATTCACGCGGAAGTATTCGGTGGCAGCCACGTTACGTGCTGGGTCGCCTTTCGATGCCTTGTACTCTACGGCATACGTCTCAGGATGGCCATGCCCCAGGTCGGAGGTTTTCTCGCTGTCGGCAGGGGTGAGGCCAGCGGTGTTTTTGAACTTATGCCATCCCCAGTCGGACATGGCTGTCAGGGGCACACCTGCCCCGTATTCAAAAGGGAACGACTGCAGTCCGGTGACGTCGACGGTTGTGGCGAAGTGTCCGTTGCCCACTGTGAGCGACGCGAGGGGTGAAGCCTCTTTCACGACGGGGTTGTTGCGTCCCACTACGCCCATGCGGTCTATGGGCTGCATGACGTTGTCGGTGTCGAATCCCATCATCTCCATTTCGAGTGAAGCCCAGATGAACGGGCCCAGTCCTTTGGCGTCGTTGTCGCGTATAGGCTCAGACAGGTAGTAGCTGTACGAGCCGTCTCGGCGTTTGTTCTCCTTCACGCTGCCTTTCGGGTTCACCTGCTTCATGGCAGCTATGACCTCGTCGGTGGCAGCGGGGCCGAGTCCAGCCACCGAGCAGCACTGTGTCAGCGAGATGGTCTTGTCGTCGTTCACTCGGATGAAGTTGTTGATGATGCCACGGTAGGCCTTGATGCCTGCATCGCGGTATTTCGTGCCGACGTAGCCCTTTCGGTAAGCCTTCAGCAGTGCATAGGTGAACATGGCCGAGCATGTAGACTCGAGATAGTTCCCTTCGCGTCCCGGCGAGTCCATCACCTGATACCACACGCCGCTCTGCTTGTCCTGCCACTTCAGTATGGCATCGAAGTCTTTCTTCAGCAGGTCGATGACCTCACCACGCCGGCTGTACGACTCGGGCATGGCGTCGAGCACTTCTATGAGAGCCATGGTGTACCAGCCCTGGGCGCGGCCCCAGCAGTGCTGCGAGAGTCCCGTCTCCTTGTCGCTCCAGAACGCTTTGCGTGTCTCGTCGTAGGCGTGACGGTTCAGTCCCGTCTTCGGGTCGAGTGTGCGCTGGTATGTGATTTTCAACTGGTCAACGGCATCGTCGTAAATCTTCTCTACGGCGCCTTTGCGCTTGTCCTTTGCCGATGTGGTGATGGGGGCTGTGAGGCAGCGGTAGGGCAGTCCCATGAAGATGCCGTCGAGCCATACCTGGTAGGCGTAGATGGCTTTGTGCCAGTACACCTTGTCGGCCACGGTCCGCGGCTGGTCTTGCAGTTGCTTCATCATGGTCTGCATGGCCAGCAGGTTCTTGGCCTCTGGCCACTGCTGGTACATGCGAGTGACGAAGTGTCCGGTGCGTATGTTGTCGAGGTTATAGTCCAGTATGTTGTAGCCACGGATGTCGCCTTTAGCATTGATCATCGTGTCAGTGTACATCTGGCAGTACTTGCGTATGTCGTCGCCGCCGTAGCGCAGGTAGGTGTCGAGCATTCCCTCCAGTTCTATGCCCATGACGTAGCTCCACTTGGGCTTGGTGGAGAAGTCGAGCATGTAGCTTTGTGGCACGCGC
Source organism: Prevotella sp. (assembly GCA_024690505.1). GTDB lineage: Bacteria > Bacteroidota > Bacteroidia > Bacteroidales > Bacteroidaceae > Prevotella. The sequence continues at coordinate 16,738 of JAILPA010000188.1, read as the reverse complement.
TTCATCTCCGAGTAGGTCATCCACTCCGAGTAGTGCTTGTAGGGCTTCTCCTGCAGCACGAGTCCGTCGTTGACGTAGAGCCGGTCGAAGCGCACGTTGCGTACCTTTCCACTCTGGAAGTTGCCCTGCTTGACGCCGTTGAAGCGGCAGTTGCGCACGTCGATGTCATAGACGTAGGTGTCCTCGTCGAGGCCTATGATTTGCACGCCATACTTCGACTTCTGGCAGGTGACGTTCTCCATGAGCACGTTGCGCACGGTGGGGTAGTTGCCTCGGCAGCAAATCTCGTTGTGCTCGTAGTCGAGGTTGATTTTCAGCACGCTCTCGCCGCACTGTCCCACCTTCACGTCCTTCATAAAGATGTTCTCTATGATGCCGCCTCGACACGAGTTGGTCTTAATGCGCAGCACGCGGTCCAGGTTGGGCGAGTCCATCACGCAGTCGTGTGCGAAGACGTTCTTGCATCCGCCGCTTATCTCGGATCCGATGACCACTCCGCCGTGTCCGTTCTTCATCTCACAGTTGCGAATGATGATGTTCTGCGATGGCATGGCCCGCTCGCGTCCGTCGCGGTTGCGTCCGCTCTTGATGGCTATGCAGTCGTCGCCGGTATTGAAGAAGCAGTCCTCGATGAGCACGCGGTCGCACGACTCGGGGTCGCATCCGTCGCCGTTGGGGCCGTCGTTGATCATCTTCACACGGCGCACGGTGATGTCGGTCGACTTCAGGGGATGTATGACCCAGAAGGGTGAGCGCAGCAGTGTGACGTCTTCCAGCAGCACACGCTGGCACAGGTTGAAGCTGATGAGCTGTGGGCGCAGTCCGTCCTTGGGGCCGAAGGTGCGTTCGGGAGTGCGGTTGCCCCTCTCATCGAACATGGGCACGCCGTCCTCGCCATTGCGCAACAGACGCGGACGTGCCTCGGCCTTCTGGCTGATGGTGCCCTCAGTCCATCCGAAGTGGGCAGCTCCGCACCATTTCCACCATGTCTCGTTCGAGCCGCCACCGTCGATGGTGCCTTTGCCGGTGATGGCGAAGTCGTCGGCCCGGAAGGCATAGATGCAGGGTGACAGGTTGAAGCAGTCGAGTCCTTCCCACGACGTCTCCACGATGGGGTAGAGGTCGGGCTCGAAGACGAACTGCAGCGTGGCGCCCTCTTGTACTTCCAGGTTGACACCGCTCTTCATCTCGATGGCTCCTGTGAGGAATGTGCATCCAGCAGGCACTACCACGTGGCCGCCGCCTTTCTTCGAGCACTTGTCGATGGCTTTCTGAATGGCCTTCTGGTTGGCCTGGGCTTTCTGCTTCTGGGTCAGTTTGTCGCTGGCCAGGTTGTCGGGTACGGCGCCAAACTTGGTGATGAGAAACACCTTGTCGGCAAATTTCGGCTCAATGATGCTCCGCTCAATCTTTTCGTAGAGCTGAGCGTTCCATTCGTTTGCCATGATGGCCAGAGGGGCCAACAGCATGAGCAGCAGGGTTCTGATGGTGCGATACATGTAGTTGATTTGTTTAGCTTGTTAGTTATTTGGGGGCAAAGGTAAGAAAAAAAAATGTAACCGCCAAACATTTCAGTGTACTTTGGAACACTTTTCTTCTCTCTAGCGGTTTGTAGGCAGGCTTTGCGGCCGTTTGTCGATACTGGCAGAAAAGTCCTGGCAAAATGTCGATGTTGCCATGCGATGACAAGGTTTCTGTAGTCCTCAAACAAGCGTGAGTTGCGAAAAAGAGTTTCAAGCGGTCTGAAACTATTAGTTCAGGGCCGCTGAACTAAAAGTTCGGGGCCTCTGAACTGTTAGTTCAACGGCCCCGAACTACTTGTTTCAAATTCTTTGACGATTTTTGAAACTATAGATGGTGCTTTGTCTACTGAAGTTTTGGCGGATTTTCCCTAATTCTCGCCGCTGAATTGCTTGATGCGCTGCTCTTCGGAAAGTTTGCAGATGAGCAGGGTGTCGTTGTTCTCGGCCACAATGTAGCCATCGAGTCCCTGCACCACCACCTTTTTCTCCTGCATGGCATGGATGATGCAGCCGCGCGTCTCGAACAGGCTGATGTCGTTGCCTATGCAGGCGTTGCCATAGAGGTCGCGCTGGCTCTGCGTCAGCAGCGAGCCCCATGTGCCCAGGTCGCTCCAGCCAAAGTCGGCGGGGCAGACAAATATCTCTTCTGCCTTCTCCATGATGGCATAGTCTACCGAAATGTTCTCGCACTTGGGGAACTGCTCGTTGATGGCCTCCTGCTCCTGCGGCGTGCCATAGACGGGCAGCAGATTCTCGAATATCTTGGCCAGACGGGGCTGGTAGACGCGGAAGGCATTGACAATGGTCGACACGTTCCAGATGAAGATGCCTGCGTTCCAGAAGTAATGGTTCTTCTTGATGTACTGCTGCGCCGTGGCCAGGTCGGGCTTCTCGCGGAACGAGTCGACACGGAAAATCTGCTTGTTACGCAGCGAGTTTGACGAGAGGTCGGCCTGTATGTAGCCATAGCCCGTCTCCGGACGAGTGGGCTTCATGCCCAGGGTGACAATGGCATCGCTGTCCTCGGTGAATGCCATGCACTCGGAGATGACACGCTGGAACTCCTGGGAGTTCATCACGATATGGTCGCTGGGTGTCACCACGATGTTCGCCTTGGGGTCGCGGCTCTTGATGCGCCACGACACGTAGGCTATGCAGGGTGCGGTGTTGCGTCGACAGGGCTCGCACAGAATGTTCTGGCGGGGCATGTCGGGCAGCTGCTCGGCCACTGTGTCGGCATAGCGCTCGTTGGTCACCACCCACACGTTTTCAGGCGGGATGAGCTGGCCGAAACGCTCTACGGTGAGCTGCAGCAGGGTGCGGCCAGTGCCCAGCACATCGATAAACTGCTTCGGACGTTCGGCAGTACTCATAGGCCAGAAGCGACTGCCCACGCCGCCGGCCATAATCACAAGGTGGTTGCTTTGTTTGCCCATACTCGTACTTATATTTGATTGAAGATGCAAAGTTATGCAAAAAAAATAAATCCACCAAAAATTATTGTCTATTTCTTCTTATGATGATGTACAAAGCAATAAAAGCAGTACATCGCCAATGCACATTTGTGCAGCGGCGATGTACGCTTTTAGGTAATATGACTTTCCCTTAGCAAGCGAATCACTTCACCAATACCTTGCGGGTGGTGCCGTCGCTCATGCGGATGATGTTGAGGCCCTTCTGCTGACTATTCACACGCTGGCCGCCAAGGGTATAGCGGTTCGCTTCTGTGGTCTCCGCACCAAAACATACAGCATCAACAGCATTGAACTCATCGTCCATTTCCACAATTTTTTTGAATTGATTCCATGCTGCTGTCGCTTCATATTTCTCTTTGGTGCCTTTGGGGACGTAAAGGGTGGCAGTGTAACTCTGAAATACGTTTCTCTTAATTTCAAAAGGTTCTTGAATAAAAGAAGTTATTGAGGTTAGGCTAAAGCACAGACTAAACACATATCCATCGATTCTTGTCACGCTACTGGGGATAGTGATGCTTGTCAGATCAGTGGAGCTGAATGCACCCCCTCCGATGGTAGTCACACTGTTGGGGATGGTGATACTGGTCAGGCCGTGGACTCCAGAGAAAGCGAGGGCTCCAATGGTAGTTATGCTGTTGGGGATGACTGTGTTTTTGCAACTAACGATTAATGTATTTGATGCAGTTTCGATGATGGCATTGCAGTTGTCTCGTGAATCGTATACAGGATTCTCTTGTTCTACAACAATATGTATAAGGTCGGTGCAGTTCTCAAACGCACCGCCTCCGATGCTGGTCACGCTGTTGGGGATGGTGATGCTGGTCAGGCCCTTGCAGCCTTGGAACGCAACGTATTTGATGGTAGTTACGCTGTTGGGGATGATGGTGCTTTTACAACTTGCTATTAGCGTGTTTGATGCTGTTTCGATGATTGCATTGCAGTTATCTCGTGAATCGTATACAGGATTTCCGTGCTCTACAACAATTTGTCCAAGGTCAGTACAATACTGGAACGCATAGTTACCGATGTCGGTTACGCTGTTGGGGATGGTGATGCTGGTTAGGCCAGTGCATCCATTGAACGCATGGTTACCGATGTCGGTTACGCTGTTGGGGATGGTGATGCTGGTCAGTCCGGTGCAGCTAGAGAACGCAGCATCTCCTATGTTGCTTACGCTGTTGGGGATAGTGATGCTAGTCAGGCTGGGGCAGTCCCCAAATGCATCTGCTCCGATGGTAGTCACACTATTGCCGATGGTGATGTCGCTTAGGCTATTGCAGCCATGGAACGCACTTTCTCCTATAGTGATCACGCTGTTGGGGATGGTGATGCTGGTCAGGCTGCTAAAGGTACCCCATTGACAATAGAACGCATAATCACCGATGGTAAATACAGAATAAGTGTTTCCCCTATAGGTGATGGATTCTGGGATGACCACGGAACCAGTATACTGGGAACTGCCAATTGATGTGCCGTAATAGGTTACAGTTGCCGTCTTTGCAGTCTCATCGAGATTGTAATAGATGCCATCTACTTCGCAATCATGGGCGGAAGCGGAAAGTCCTGCCATCGTGAGGATGACAAGTAAAAGGGGCTTGTAGATTCTTTGTCTCATAAGTTTAGTTGGTTTTCGGGGTTTGACATATATGAATCATAGAAATATGTTGCAAAAATACAACAAAAAATCTAAACAGCCAAATTGTTAGTGTTTTTTTTGGCCATTTCGATAGTTTTTGTTACTTTTGCACATGATTACAAAATACTAAAACAGAAGAACCATGCAAAGCGACCCCAAGCAGTGCCTCTACTGCACCAACAACCAGACACTCCACGACCTGATGATTGAGATTTGTCAGCTTCAGGTGTCGCGTGCCTTCCTGTTCAAAGAACAGACCTACCGCGGCCGTTGCCTCGTGGCCTACAACGAGCATGTGAACGACCTCAACGAGCTCAGCGACGAGCAGCGCAACCTCTTCATGGCCGACGTGGCCCGCGTGACACGCGCCATGCAGCGGGCGTTCAATCCCGAGAAGATCAACTATGGCGCCTACAGCGACAAGCTGTCGCACCTGCACTTCCACCTCGCACCGAAGTACGTCGACGGCCCTGACTATGGCGGCACGTTCCAGATGAATCCCGGAAAGGTGTACCTCACGGATGCTGAGTACAAAGAGATGATAGAGAAAATAAAGGCAAATCTGTAATATGAGAGTAAAACCATTCCGTGGCATCCGCCCGCCGAAGGAGCTGGTGGAGCAGGTAGAGAGCCGTCCATACGACGTGCTCAATAGCGAGGAGGCCCGTGCCGAAGCTGGCGACAACGCCCAGAGCCTCTACCACATCATCAAACCCGAGATCGACTTCCCTGTGGGCACGAGCGAATACGACCCGCGCGTCTACGAGCAGGCTGCCGCGAACTTCCAGAAGTTCCAGGACAAAGGCTGGCTGGTGCAGGACAGTCGCGAACATTATTATATATATGCGCAGACCATGAACGGTCGCACCCAGTACGGACTGGTGGTGGCCGCCTGGGTGGACGACTATATGGAAGGGCGCATCAAGAAGCACGAGCTGACACGCCGCGACAAGGAGGAAGACCGCATGAAGCACGTACGTGTGAACAATGCCAACATCGAGCCCGTCTTCTTCGCCTATCCCGACAATGCCGTGCTCGACGAGCTGCTGATGCGCTATGCCAAGACCGAGCCCGAGTATGACTTCATTGCCCCCATCGACGGATTCCGCCACCAGTTCTGGGTGGTGAACGACGATGCTGACATGCAGACCATCACCGACGAGTTTGCCAAGATGCCGTCGATGTATATTGCCGATGGCCATCACCGGTCGGCAGCAGCCGCTCTCGTGGGAGCCGAGAAACAGCGCCAGAACCCCAACCACACGGGGCAGGAGGAGTACAACTACTTCATGGCAGTGTGCTTCCAGGCATCGCAGCTCACCATTCTCGACTACAACCGCGTGGTAAAGGATCTCAATGGCCTGACCTCGGAGCAGTTCCTCGACGCCCTGAGCAAGAGTTTCCAGGTGGAAGACAAGGGCACTGACATCTACAAGCCTGCACGGCTGCACGAGTTCTCGCTCTACCTCGACAAGCACTGGTACAGCCTCGTGGCCAAGGATGGCACCTATGACGACAACGACCCCATCGGCGTGCTCGACGTCGACATCTCATCGCGACTCATACTCGACCAGATACTGAACATTGGTGACCTGCGCTCGTCGAAGCGTATCGACTTCGTGGGCGGACTGCGCGGGCTGGGCGAGCTGAAACGGCGCGTGGACAGCGGGGAAATGAGGGCAGCACTGGCTCTCTATCCTGTGTCGATGAAGCAAATTATGGACATTGCCGACTCAGGGAAAATCATGCCTCCCAAGGCCACATGGTTTGAGCCGAAGCTACGCTCGGGACTGGTGATTCACAAGCTGGCCTAAAGCGTTGCTCTCGTGATAGAGCCAAAGCGAAAGAAGAATGACCGACGAGTTCAAGACAATAACAGGCACAAGCGAGGGATTCTACTCCGAAAAGCGGAGTAAGTTCCTCGCTTTTGCCCATCATGTCGAGACAACCGACGAAATCAAGGAGCTGCTGGCGCAATATCGCAAGAAATACTACGATGCACGGCACGTCTGCTATGCCTACATGCTGGGTGCTCTAAGAGAAGACTTCCGCGCCAACGACGATGGCGAGCCGTCCTCGACAGCAGGCAAGCCCATCCTCGGACAGATCAACTCGAATGAACTGACCGACATCCTGATTGTCGTAGTGCGCTATTATGGGGGCGTCAATCTGGGAACGAGCGGCCTCATCGTGGCCTATCGCGAGGCAGCTGCCGATGCCATAGCTCACGCCACAATCGAGGTGCGGCAGGTGGAAGAAGTCATCACCTACGACTTTCCTTACGTGATGATGAACGACGTGATGCGCATCGTGAAGGAGATGCAGCCACGTATCGTGTCGCAGACGTTTGAGAACACCTGCCGAATACAACTCGCCATACGGCGCTCAGAGGCGGAGCTGTTACGCCAGCGGCTTGCCAAACTGGCCTTTTGATGCCGCCAAACCACTCTGTTGACGTTGACTGACAGTCTGGGCACTATAGCCGGCGCTGGCCCGTCGTACTGATGACAGGCAGGGGAAACCCGTAAGACATCGTGGCCTGCCTTGGGCTCAATTCCTAAAAATTCTTAGTAAGAGACGAAAAAGGCGGGAAAAATTTGGCTGTTTGAGGAAAAGTGGTTAGCTTTGCAGTTTATTATGAAGCGATTATTTCTTTTCCTAACGGTTGTCGTGGCAGCTCTGTCAGCCAATAGTGTTGCAGCCCAGGAGCTGCAGGCTAAGATAACCATAAACCACAGTCAAGTGCAGGGCACCGATGCCTCGGTGTTCGATAACCTGCAACAGACACTGGAGCAGTTCGTCAACGAGCACCAGTGGACAGCCTTGCAGTTCCAGGAGAACGAGCGCATACAGTGCTCTTTTAACATCACCGTGACAAAATACGACGCCTCGGCCAACCGATTCACATGCACAGCACTGATTCAGGCCAACCGCCCTGTCTACAACTCGGCGTATACTACAACTATTTACAATAACCGCGACAAGAACTTCGACTTCGATTTCGTGCAGTTCGACCAGCTGAACTTCAGCGAAGAGGTCATCGACAACCAGCTCGTGGCGCTCTTCGCATACTATGCCTACCTCATCATCGGAATCGACCTCGACACCTTCTCACCCCTTGGAGGAACGGATGTGCTGCAGCGCTGCATGTATCTGGTGAACAACGCACAGGATCTGGGCTTCCCAGGATGGAAGTCGTTTGAGGATTCGCGCAACCGCTTTGCCATCATCAACGACTATCTGGACGAGGCCATGAAACCGTTCCGCCAGCTACAGTACGACTATTACCGTAATGGGCTGGACGAGATGGCACAGAACGTGGAACGCGGCCGCACAAACGTCACCACCGCTTTGGAAACGCATCTCAAGAAGGCCCACGAGGACAAGCCTCTCAGCCTGCTGCCCCAGATTTGGACGGACTACAAGAAGGACGAGCTTGCCAATATCTACAAGGGCAAGGGCACGCAGAAGGAGAAGGAGTCGGTCTACGACATCCTGTTTGGCATCAACGCTTCGCAGAACAACTCCTGGGAGCAAATCAAGAAGTGAGGAACAGGGGTAGAGACGTGCATCATAACCAAAAGCAGCATGTTAAAACAACTATACATCAAGAATTTCACGCTCATCGATGAGCTTGACATGAACTTCCACGGCGGCTTTTCGGTCATTACCGGCGAAACGGGAGCCGGCAAGAGCATCATTCTGGGCGCCATCGGCCTTCTTTTAGGACAGCGTGCCGATGCAAAGAGTATAAAGCAAGGAACCGAGAAGTGCATCATCGAGGCCCATTTCGACTTGTCACGCTACCAACTTGAGCCTTTCTTTGAGCAGAACGAGGTGGAGTATGATGCCACCGACACCATCGTGCGCCGTGAACTGACGGCAGTGGGCAAAAGTAGGGCATTCATCAATGACACCCCTGTGGCATTGTCGGTGCTGAAGGATTTGGGTGAACGGTTGGTGGACGTGCACTCCCAGCACCAGAACCTTTTGCTCAACAAACAGGACTTCCAACTCAGTGTGGTTGATGTCATCGCCGGATGCGAGAAGGAAAACGAGGCCTATCGCCATGCTTTTGCCCACTATCAGGAGGCCACACGCCGCTTGGAGGCTATGCGTGAGGAGGTGGAACAGGCCCGCCAGAATACCGATTTCCTCCAGTTCCAGTACGACGAGCTGTCGGCAGCGCGGCTGATTGATGGCGAACAGGAAGAACTGGAGCAGCGGGCTGACACAATGACTCATGCCGAGGACATCAAGTCGGCTCTCTACGAGGCGGAGCAGACGCTGACGGGCGACGAGGGCAGTGTCGTCTCGTCGTTGCGAAAAGCTGCTGCGGCCCTGCGCGCGGTCGAACATGTCTGCCCCGGTGCCCCTGAGTTGGCTGAGCGCATGGAAAGCAGCTATATTGAACTGAAAGACGTGGCACAGGAAGTAAGTTCAAAGCTTGAGGATGTCGATTTCGATCCGTCTGAACTGGATGCCGTGAACAGTCGCCTTGACAAGATTTACGATTTGCAAAAGAAATACCACGCCGAGACGGTGGCTCAGCTGTTGACGCGCCAGGCTGAAATACAGGCGCAGCTGTCTGCCATTGAGAACGGCGATGAGGCTTTGGCCGACCTGGAACGCAGAGTGGCCGATGCCCGCCAGTCAGCTTCCATTCAGGCCGATGTGCTGACAAAGAAGCGCCGCAAGGCAGCCATCGCCATCGAGAAGCAGATGCAGAGCCATTTAGTGCCGCTTGGTATGCCCAGCGTGCGCTTCCAGGTGAGCATCGAGCCTCTGCCCGAACTGGGGCGCAGCGGCCGCGACCGTGTGTCCTTCCTCTTCAGTGCCAATGCCTCCACCCCTTTGCAGCCTGTATCGCAGGTGGCGTCGGGCGGCGAGATTGCCCGTGTCATGCTGTCGCTCAAGGCCATGATCAGTGGTGCGGTGAAGTTGCCCACCATCATCTTTGACGAGATTGACACCGGCGTGAGTGGCAAGATTGCCGAGCAGATGGCCAAGATGATGGCTGAAATGGGTGCCAACGACCGCCAGGTCATCAGTATCACCCACCTGCCCCAGATTGCGGCCCTTGGTTCTACGCACTATAAAGTATATAAGGAGGAGACCCCGCAAGGCACGAAGAGCCACATGGTGATGCTCACCGAAACCGAGCGGGTGGAGGAAATTGCCCAGATGCTGAGTGGCAGCGCCGTTACCGATGCCGCTATACAGCACGCCCGAGAACTCTTGAGGTTTGATATCAGTATTCCTGGGAACTCCTGAGGTCGATATGGGTGTTCCTGGGAACTCTTGAGATTTGATATAGGTGTTCCTGGGGGAATCCTGAGGTTTGATGTTTGAAGCAATACAATTAAAATGATGAGGATAAATCTTATACAGACGGCAAAGACATTGGCCCTGCCCCTTGTGCTTTGCATGTGTTACGTCAGTCCCGCATGGGCACAGTCGTGGGTGAAGAAGGCCACCAAGTCGGTATTCACCGTTAAGACCTTTTCGGCCGATGGCACGCCACTGGGCAGCAGCATTGGCTTCTTCACAGGTCAGCAGGGCGAGGCTGTCAGTTGTTTTGCACCTTTTCGCGGTGCCCATCGTGCCTTTGTGGTCGATGCTCAGGGCAAGGAGTCGCCTGTCGACCTGATTCTTGGCGCTAACGAGACTTACGATGTGGTGAAATTCCACGTCCAGGTGAAGAAGAGCCAGCCGCTTGTTATTGCTGCCAGTGCCGCCATTTCCCAAGGTGCTACCGTGTGCCTGTTGCCCAATGCTGAGGCGAAGCAATCCACCCAAGGCACCGTGCGTAAGGCAGAGACCTTTAACGACGCCTACGCCTATTATACCGTTGCCATCACAATGCCCGCCGAGGCCGTGGGTGCTCCGTTGCTGACTGATGCCGGCGAGGTGGTGGGACTGATGCAACAGCCCGCCTCGGCCGCTGACACGCTGTGCTATGCTGTCAGTGCCGCTTTTGCCGACGATCTGAAGACATCGGGTCTTAGCATCAACGACCCCGCCCTGCGTGCTATCGGCATCAAGAAGGCTTTGCCTGCCGATGAAGAACAGGCCCAGCTCACTCTGTTCATGGCATCGGCAGCGCTCGACTCGCTCAGCTTCGCAGGACTGGTCGATGATTTCATTGCCCAGTTCCCCCGCAATCCCGAGGGCTATCAGTACCGTGCGCAGAACCTGGCCGATGCCGACCGTTATGCCGATGCCGATGCCGATATGGCCAAGGCCATCAGCGTGGCTGAACACCCCGATGAGGCTCACTATGCCTATTCGCGTCTCATTTATCAGAAAGCGGTCTACAAGCCCCAGCCCGAATATGCCCCCTGGAACCTTGACCGTGCCCTCGACGAGGCCCGCAAGGCTTATGACATTCAGCCCATTCCGGCTTATAAGCAACAGCAGGCCTATGTGCTCTATGCACAGAAGAACTATGCTGAAGCCTTTTCCGTCTACGAAGAGCTTTTTACCACTAATCTCCGCTCGGCCGACCTGTTCTACGAGGCATCCCAATGCAAAGCCATGATGAACGACTCCGTCGGACAACTGCAGATGCTCGACAGTGCTCTCACTACCTTCTCGCGCCCATATCTGAAGGAAGCCGCTCCATATATACTGTTGCGTGCACAGACACGCATGGATGTGGGACGCTACCGTGATGCCGTGGCCGACCTCATAGACTATGAGCAGTTGATGCAGGCCCAGCTGACCGACCGCTTCTACTATATGCGCCATCAGGCCGAAGTAGGCGGAAAGCTTTATCAGCAGGCATTGAACGACATCAACCGCGCCATTGAGATGAACCCTCAAAGCGAGCTGTATTTGGCCGAGAAGGCTTCGCTCTTAGTGCGGGTCGGCATGTATGACGAGGCTATGGCTGCGGCGCAGGACTGCATTAAAGTAGCCCCCCAGCTGAGCGACGGCTACCTGTTCCTCGGACTGGCGCAATGTCTGAAAGGTCAGAAGACTGATGGCCTGAAGAACTTGCAGCGTGCCAAGGAACTGGGCGACGACCAGGCCGACGGGCTGATTGAGAAATACGCCCGCTGATTTATTCCTGTCCGTTGCTATGAATGATGCACGCCTGCTGATTCATCCCTTCCCGCTACAAATGATGATGCCGCCCATGGGCTGAATGCTTACTTTAGCCCGTCCGTCGGCACCCACCTTTAAACGTTTTAACTCTGAATTCGGCACCAGCTCGCCTTTCTTCGCGGGGCGGTCGGTGTAGTAGTCAACGGTCTTACCGGCAAACATCGGCAGATTGAGCACGAGTTTCTTCTCTTCCCGCGTGCCGTTCAGTCCGGCCACATACCAATTGTTGCCTGTGCGGCGGGCCAGCACGACAAAGCGGGTGGGGTAGCCGTCAATGAAACGAGTCTCGTCCCACGTGGTGGGCATACGGCGAAGGAAGTCCAGCTCAAACTGTGGCAGCTCATTCAGGTTGTTAGGATACATCGCCACGCAGTTCACGCTGGTTTGCAGCACGATGCCCGAAGCCATTTCGAACACGTCGGAGGTGTAGCGCGGATGTCGGCTTTTGTTGTCGCGGCTCATATAGCGGTTCAACATCACGCCGCCCCAGTCGGCAGCAGCCACAGCATTGCGGGCAAAGGGATGCATGGTCAGTTCGAAGCCCTCCTGACGTGCGTGATGCTCTGAGAAATAGACGTTCTCCGAGGCCAGCAGCGCCTCGCTTGCTACATAGTTGGGGTACATGCGTTCCCAGCCGCGTGGCAGCGTACATCCGTGAAACACTACCTGCAGGCCGTGGCGGTTGGCATCGCTCAGTATGTCCTCGTAGAGTTGCATCATCGGCTGCTTGTCGCTTCCGAAGAAATCGACCTTGATGCCAGCAATGCCAATCTGTTGCATCCACGCCATCTCGCGTTCTCGTGCGATGGCGGTGTTCATACATTGGCGTGGCGTCTGCGGCGCATCGTTCCAAGTGCCGTTGCTGTTGTACCACAGCAGCAGTCGCACCCCCTTCGACTGGGCATACTGCGACAGCTGCGCTATGCGTTCGCGCCCTATCTGCGCATCCCACCAGTTGTCAACCAGCACATACTCGAAGCCCATCTGTGCCGACAGGTCTATCATGCGTTTCTGGTCGTCGTAGTTCACGCTCTTGTCCTGCCACACCAGCCAGCTCCATGTGTAGCGCCCGGGCTTGTAGTCGGTGGTGGGCTCGTAAAGAGGTTCCACCACGTCGTAGGCCACGGTGGTCTCTACAATGGGTTTCAGCGTGTTGCCCACGGTGATGGTTCGCCAGGGTGTGGAGCCAGGCAGGGGTATGGCAGCGAGGCTGCTTCCCTGACCGCTCATCTCGCCAGGGTTAGGGTATGCAATGGTGTAGCCAACACCTGGCTGATAGTCGCTCAGGTGCGAGCCCACATAGTTGCTGCCAACACCCGTTTCGCTGATGAGTACCCACGAGCTTGATTCAGTCTTTTCCGTGTTTCCTGACTTTTCTGATTGTCCTGCTATTTTGAACAGGCATGGGAACGTGTATCCCTCGGCGAAAGCCGATGGCTCCGTCATGGGCGCCTCGGCTTTATATTCCTCCTCGTACGATGGTTTTGTGCGTTCCCAACCCACCATGGGCTTGCTCTGCGGACAGAGGAACGTGGTGGTGCCTTCGGGCAGCAGGAAAGCGGTGGCCTCGCTGCTGATGAAGGCTGATGCCGTGTGGTCGCTCTTCGCCCGAAGAAGGGTGTATCGGAATGCCACGTCGTTGTCGGCCACCTGGAAGGTCACCGTCAGTGGCAGTCCGTCGGCATTCTGCAGTTCCACATCCAGACAGTTGGCTACATAGTGCTTCTGCGATGCTTTGGTGCGCGTCATGGTGTAGGTCTTGTCTACCTTGCCCGTGCGGCTGCCCTTTAGCGTCATGCCTTTGGTAAAGTCACCGATGTCGGCCTTCAGTCCCAGTGGCGATGCCTTCAAAATGGGTTCACCGTTGTAGCTCAGGCTGTAAGTGGCACGCCCGTTGTGGCAGTCGATGGATACCTGTAGCCGCCCGTCGGGTGAGGCCACGTTCAGTGTCTGGGCCGTTGCTGCCAGTGTGGCTGCTGCGGTCAGGAAGAGTGAAAGGAGTCTTTTCTTCATGGCTATGTATTGCTTTTGTTTTAGCGAAGTTACTCTTTGTTGTCCTTGAAGTTACGTTTCTCTGCGGTCGAAGTTACGTTTCTCCTGGGCCAAAGTTATGCTTTGCCGTTTGCAAAGTTACGCTTTTTCATTCAGACGACATCGCATTCCTTCCATTTTTTTTCTCGTTCGTGACACATATTATGCCAAAAAAACTGAAAAATCGGAGTAGTCCCTTTTTCGATTCGTTTTTTTTCTTTATATTTGCACCACAAGAACAAACTCCATCACATTATCTATGAAACTAAGACTCATTATTGCAAGCATCTTTTTAGTAACACTGACCGCAGGCGCCCAGCCACGCTACAATCTGTCGCAGATGTGCCGTGACCGGCTGAACCGAGGCGTTGTGGCCCTGCGCCATGGGCAGCAGGTCGTAGTGAGTTGGCGTGTACTTGAAAGCGACTCCAACGGACAGCCGTTCGACGTCTACCGCAACGGACAGAAACTGAATGCCAGCCCGCTGAAAAGGGGTGGCACGTTCTACGTCGACGAGACCCCCCTGAGCACCGATGCCCTGTACGAAGTGCGCGGAGGGGGAGTCAGTGGCTCATGGCTGCTCAAAGCCAACGCCCCTGACGGATATATCCCCATCGCCCTGCAACAGCCCGAAGGCGGCACCATGCCCGATGGCTCACGCTATACCTACCATGCCAACGATGCCAGCGTGGGCGATGTGGACGGTGATGGACAGTATGAGGTGTTCCTGAAGTGGGAACCCTCGAACGCCAAGGATAACATGTTTGCCGGCTTTACTGCCAATGTCTACATAGATTGCTACAGCATCGGCAACGGTGATGACAGCGGCAAAATGCTCTGGCGAATCGACCTTGGGCCCAACATCCGCGCCGGTGCCCATTTCACACAGTTCATGGTCTACGACTTCGATGGCGACGGATGTGCCGAGCTGATGGCAAAGACTGCCGACGGCACCAAGGACGGTCAGGGCAACGTGATAGGCGATGCCAAGGCCGATTGGCGTCATGGCATGGATAAGATCAAGGCTGATCCCGAAGCCTATCAGCGCCGTATGCAGCAAGAGCGCGATGAGGCTCGCCGACGCTATCGGCAGTGGGACAGTATCGAACGTACACTGCCTCAGAACCTTTCAGGCACCGAACGGCGCAACATGCGTCGCTCGTTCCTGAACAACAGTCAGAACAGCGACAACAAGATGGGCCGCATACTCGACGGACCGGAATATATATCGGTGTTCAGCGGACTGACGGGCGCCGTGCTCGACACGAAACCCTACATACCAGAGAGAGGCAACGGCCGCAGCTGGGGCGACGACCACGGCAACCGCTCGGAGCGCTATCTGGCAGCAGTGGGCTATCTGGGCAACCAGCGGCCGGCCTCGGCAGGACAGCCAGCAAAGGCTATTGCCAGCGGCATCTTTTGTAGAGGATACTACACCAGAACCGTCATTGCTGCATGGGATTGGGATGGACACGAGTTGAAAAACCGCTGGACTTTCGACACCAACGAGCCCCAATGGGCTGACTATGCCGGGCAGGGAAACCACAACCTGCGCATTGCCGATGTGGATGGCGACGGACTGGATGAAATAACCTATGGCGCAATGGCCCTCGACCACGACGGACGCGGACTCTACAACACACGGATGGGACACGGCGACGCCATGCACCTCACCGTTTTCGACCCAACCTCCGACCGCCTGCAGGTGTGGGACTGCCACGAGAACCGCCGCGACGGCAGCGAGTTGCGCGATGCTCTCACAGGCGAAATCATCTTCCAGATAAAGAGCAAGGAAGATGTGGGTCGCTGCATGGCAGCCGACATCGACCCCACTAACCCAGGACTGGAGATGTGGAGCAGCGATAGCCACGGAATCAGGAACATCAAGGGAGAACTGGTGGCACCGAAGAAAGAAGCACAAGGCCCGGCCGATGGCGGTGACGACAATGCCCTGAGGGTGAGGGGCGTACGCATTCCCACCAACTTCGCCGTGTGGTGGGACGGTGACCTGCTGCGCGAGATGCTCGACCACGAGACCGTGTCGAAGTACGACTGGCAGACAGGGCGCATGACCAACGTGCAGCGCTTCGAGGGCACACAGTTTAACAACGGCACAAAGTCGAACCCATGCCTCTCGGCTGATATACTCGGAGACTGGCGTGAGGAGGTGTTAGTACGCAACAGGGAGAGCACCGAGCTGAGGCTCTACGTCACCACGCTACCCACCGAATATCGCATCAACTGCCTGATGCTCGACGTCCCCTATCGGCTCAGCGTAGCAGCACAGAACACGGCCTACAACCAGCCCCCGCATACGGGATTCTATCTGGGCCCCGATGCTACACGCAGACCATTCCTCAGGTAAGTAAGGCCAGGTCTCTGTCGAGCTTTCATAGGGGTGGTGGCATGGTATTAATGGGAATATCAAATTGGTCACCCTGTTTCCATACATCACAGTAGCTTGGAGAGGATAGTGGAATGTAAGAAAAATTCTAATTTGCGAAAATAACCTCACAGTAAGGATTTTGGAAAAGGACAGCTTTGAGGGTGGAAAAGCACCGCTTTTTGACCCTCAAAGCTGTCCTTTTCTGCCTTCAAAGTTGTCCTTCCCTTTTCGCAAGAATATCTGTGTAAAGAAAATTCCCAATTTGCTCCAGCCTTGCAAGGTCTGTTGTCCGGCCAAGCTCCATCCTCACCACAATAGAGCATCTGTTTATTAGTGAGCACCAAAAAAATCCGGCTGTCATCACGACAGCCGGATTCCAAAAACAAACTACTTAAAAACTAATCTACTAAAACAAATCAAAAAAAATATTCTTTGTTCTGAGTGCAAAGATATAGACTTCCTGCAAACTTTCCAAAGTTTTTCGTAGCAATTTTACACTTATTTGATTTATGTCAAAGGCAAACTGCTGTCTGCGCCAACAATATACGGATTTTGCAAACTTGAGGTTGCAAAATAA
>JAILPA010000185.1 GCA_024690505.1 Prevotella sp. | reverse complement strand
TACAGATGAAGAAGCTCGGATTGTCTATACTGATGCTTGTTTGCACGCTATTCACACTTAGTGCGAATGCTGACAGTTATACTGATATGGAACCTCTGAAACTGGAAGTTCCGGAAATGAAGCCAGAATTGGTAGCAGTTGAAGATTACGATTTGAACCTCACAGAGATTCATAGCCCTGCCTCCGACTGGCAGCCTGACTTTGATATTTTCAAGAGCAAGACTAATCCCAATGTCAAGGAATACAAGTTTATAGACGATCTCACCTTTGTGGGCGTCCCCCTTTTTGTAGCTGGTATCATTGCGAAGGCTGAGAAGAATTCCTTCCGTCAGAACTCCGACAACACGCATGCCAACACGCGACTGATTCCCAATTTCAAAAGCAGTATCGACGACTACACCCAGTATTTCGGCCCTGTCACCACCGTAGGTTTGAAGCTGGCAGGCTATGAGGGTCGTAGCGACTGGCCCCGATTACTGGCCAGTGCCGCCATGTCGTATGGTCTTATGGCAGCACTCGTCAATGGCATCAAATATACGGCCAGCGAGATGCGCCCCGATGGTTCCACAGCCAACTCCTGGCCCTCCGGCCATACAGCAACGTCCTTCGTGGGTGCCACCCTGCTCCACAAGGAGTACGGTCTGACGCGTTCACCGTGGTTCTCGGTTGCCGGTTATGGCGTAGCCACGGCTACTGGTGTTATGCGTATCCTTAACAACCGCCACTGGATTAGCGATGTGCTCTCTGGAGCCGGCATTGGTATCATGTCCACGGAGCTTGGCTATGCTATCTGCGATGTACTGTTCAAAGGCAAGGGTCTGCTGCGCAACAATCTGATATTCGATGATCCAAAGCCCTCATTCTTCAGCATCTCAATGGGTATGAGCCTGGGCTTGAAGAGTCTGGAGTTCCCCCTGAGCAGCATGAAAGGTATGGAAGGTATTGAAGGGTTAGAAGATATTGACGGACCTGTGTTCAACGTCGATTTCCATACGGCCACAGCCGTAGATGCAGAAGGAGCTTATTTCTTTAATAAATATATTGGTGTCGGCGGCCGTCTTCGCGTGCGCGCTATGACTGCCAAGGGATGGAGCGACTTCATCAAATTGGGACAGGAAGACCGCAAAAGCCTGGGTGAGAACATCATCAACTTGATAAAGGAGAATTCAGAGATGTCGCCTGCTGATATCACCAGGGAAATGGCCGATATCACCACCGACGAGCAGTTCACTGTAGAGAGCGACCACCTGACGGAGTTCTCTGCCAATGTCGGTCTCTATTTCAACCTCCCCCTGAGCGAACATTTTTCTCTGGGCACCAAGGCCCTCATCGGTCGTACGATGACCCAGGAACTTGATATCAACGCCCACTTCAAGGGTAATGTGAAGGAATCTAACTATTGGATGCTCATCGAGGACGGCGAACCTACTGCGCTTGAGATATTCAGTTTCAAGGACAGCGGCTACAATTACGACGAGGAATGGGACTATATCACCATGGGCGGCAACAACTCAACGACCTATGGCACGGGACTGTCGCTGACCTATCGTTATAAGTCGAACTTTTTGTGGAAGCTTTACGCTGATTACGACTACTCCAGGAAGACGTTCACTTTCAATTACGACCCCAACCGTTTCCTCGAGATTGCCACCCCCAATGTGGCTGCTCTTTACTCCGGCTTGGGCTTCGACCTGACACCCTATGTCTATGAGATTCAGAAGAGTGTCAATTATTTTACTTTCGGCATTGCTTTCGCCGTCAACTTCTAACTGCCTGCAGCATGAGAAAGACCCTCATTCCTGTCTTGTTGGCTATCGCGCTCTTCACAGCCTGCCGCGACCAGAAGCAGCAGGAAGCAGAACAGATGCTTGAACATGCCGACGCGCTGTTCCGCCAGCAGCAATACAATGATGCTCTGCTGGTCATCGACTCGCTGCGCCACGTTTATCCCGGTGCCATTGAGACACGCAAGCGGGCCCTCCGCCTGCAGCAGAACATCAGTCTCAAACAGGCACAGGAGGAACTGGCCGTCGTCGACAGTGCCCTGCAGGCCGTCAAGCATGACTACGACTACCAGCGACAGAAGGTGGAGAAAGACAAGCAGGCGCTGCGTGCTACGCCTGAGGAACTGACGCTCCTCACCCGCACCCGTGTGCGCCGAGACTCGCTG
>JAILPA010000172.1 GCA_024690505.1 Prevotella sp. | reverse complement strand
GGTCTGTATCTTCCCGACAACGAATATGTTTCTCACCCCACCCCTGCCCCTCCCCTACAAGGGAGGGGAAAGGCTACGGGAAAGGCTACGGGAAAGGCTACGGGTAGGCGCGTCAGCGGGAATGGGCGCGTCAGCGGGAATGGGCGCATCAGCGGGAATGGGCGCATCAGCGGGAATGGGCCATGCAGCATGTTCCTCAGAGGTAGCGAACTTTTTCAAGTGGGCTAAGAAGTAAGAATAGAGAATGGACTCGGCACAAGAATATATAGAGGTGAAGGGCGCGCGCGTGAACAACCTGAAGAACATCAACGTGCGGCTGCCCCGAGAAAAGTTCATCGCCATCACAGGCGTCAGCGGCAGCGGAAAGTCATCGCTCGCCTTCGACACCCTCTACGCCGAGGGACAGCGCCGCTATGTGGAGAGCCTGAGCAGCTACGCCCGACAGTTCCTGGGACGCATGAACAAGCCCGAGTGTGACTTCATACACGGTCTGCCGCCCGCCATCGCCATAGAGCAGAAGGTGATAGCCCGAAACCCGAGGAGCACCGTGGGCACATCGACCGAGATATACGAATACCTGCGACTGCTCTTCGCACGCATAGGCCGCACCTACTCGCCCGTCAGCGGCGTGGAGGTGAAGAAGCACTCCACGGAGGACGTGGTGCAGAAGATGCTGGAGTTCTCAGGCGGCACCAGATTCGTGGTGCTGGCTCCGCTCCACGTGCCCGAGGGACGCACCGTGGAGCAGCAGCTGAAGGCCTGTCTGCTGCAGGGCTACAGCAGGATCAGCCTCACCCAGCCCCTCCAAAAGGAGGGGAGCAAAGCCTTCGGAGAGGGTGAAGCCGGGGCTGCCATCATGCGCATAGAAGACTATCTGGCCGCTTCTCCACACCCATCCGAGGGGCAGGGGGAGGCTCCCGTCTTCCTCGTCATCGACCGCCTGGCGGCCTCCGACGACAAGGACACCATAGCCCGACTGGTGGACTCGGCCGAGACTGCTTTCTACGAGGGCCACGGCAGCCTGTGCCTCATGGTGCTGCCATCGGGACTGCGCTATGAGTTCAGCACCCGCTTCGAGGCCGACGGCATCACGTTCGAGGAGCCCACCGACCAGCTCTTCTCGTTCAACTCGCCGGCAGGAGCCTGCCCCGAGTGTCAGGGCTTCGGCAAGATAATAGGCATCGACGAGCATCTGGTCATACCCAACACATCGCTATCGGTCTACGACGGCTGCGTCGTTCCCTGGCACGGAGAGAAGATGGGTGAATGGAAGAACTGGTTCATACAGCAAGCCGCCAACGACGACTTCCCCATCTTCGAGCCCTACTACGCGCTCACCCAGGAGCAGAAGGACTGGCTGTGGCACGGACTGCCTTCCTTTAACCCTCAACCCTCCACCCTCAACCCTCACCCCGACATAGTCGGGCCTTGCATCGACAGCTTCTTCCAGATGGTGAAGGAGAACCAATACAAGATACAGTACCGCGTGATGCTGGCCCGCTACCGAGGCAAGACGACATGCCCCGTATGCCACGGCACACGGCTGAAGCCCGAGGCGGACTACGTGAAGATAGACGGCCGTAGCATCACCGACCTGGTGCAGATGCCCGTGGCGAGGCTGGCAGAGTGGTTCCACAGGCTGGAGCTGACAGAGCACGACGCCACCGTGGGCCGCAGGCTGCTGACGGAGATAACAAGCCGGCTGCAGTTCCTGCTCGACGTGGGACTGGGCTACCTGACGCTGAACCGACTGAGCAACACGCTCTCGGGCGGAGAGAGCCAGCGCATCAACCTCTGCACGTCGCTCGGATCGAGCCTCGTGGGGTCGCTCTATATACTCGATGAGCCCAGCATAGGACTGCACAGCCGCGACACCCAGCGCCTCATACACGTGCTGAAAGAGCTGCAGGCACTGGGAAACACCGTGGTGGTGGTGGAACACGACGAGGAGATCATGCGGGCCGCCGACTACCTGATAGACGTAGGCCCCGATGCCGGCCGGCTGGGAGGAGAGATAGTATATGAGGGCAGCGTGCCCGATGGTTCGCCCGTCGGGAAACCAACCTCGCGCAGCCACACCCTGCAATTCCTGCTGCACCAGGAGGAGCTGCCCGTGCCTGCGTCGCGCCGCCCCTGGAACCGCCACATCGACATACTGCAGGCACGCATGAACAACCTGAGGGGCATCGACGTACAGATACCGCTGAACGTGATGACGGTGGTGACGGGCGTATCGGGGTCGGGAAAGTCGAGCCTCATCAAAGGCATACTCTACCCCGCCATGAGACGACACATGGGCGACGTGGCCGAGCCACCGGGCGAATACAGCGGACTGGCAGGCGACGTCGATGCCATCAAGCACATAGAGTTCGTAGACCAGAACCCCATCGGCAAGAGCTCGAGAAGCAACCCCGCCACCTACGTGAAGGCATACGACGCCATACGCGACCTCTTCGCCGAGCAGCCGCTGGCAAAGCAGATGGGCTTCACACCACAGTATTTCTCGTTCAATGCCGACGGCGGACGCTGCGACGAGTGCAAGGGCGCAGGCACCATCACCGTGGAGATGCAGTTCATGGCCGACCTCGTGCTGGAGTGCGAAGCCTGCCACGGACACCGCTTCAAGCACGACATCCTAGACGTGCGCTACAACGGCCGCAACATCGACGACGTGCTGAACATGACCATCAGCGAAGCCATAGAGTTCTTCAGCGCCGACGCCAGCCCTGCCGCACAGAACGCCTCGCTGAACAAGACCATCGTGCAACGCCTGAAGACGCTCGACGACGTGGGACTGGGATACATCAAGCTGGGACAGAACAGCAGCAGCCTCTCGGGCGGAGAGAACCAGCGCGTAAAACTGGCATACTTCATAGGCCAGGAGCGCCAGGAGCCCACGCTCTTCATCTTCGACGAGCCCACCACGGGCCTGCACTTCCACGACATACGCCGGCTGCTGGACTCGATGAACGCTCTGATAGAACGCGGCCACACCATACTCATCATTGAGCACAACATGGACGTCATCAAGATGGCCGACCACGTGATAGACCTCGGCCCCGACGGCGGCGACCGCGGCGGCAGCCTGGTTTGCGCCGGCACACCCGAAGAGGTGGCCGCCTGCGAGAAGAGTATTACCGGAAAATATCTAAAACCCAAACTATGAAACAACTACAAATCACCCCCGCCATCTATGAATGCCAGATGGACGAACTCACAACCGAGGAGCAGGTCGTGCTGCGTGTGGCCATCGAACAGACGGCGCACAGCTATGCGCCCTACTCGCACTTCCACGTCGGTGCGGCGCTGATGCTGGAAGACAAGACGGTGATACGCGGCTGCAACCAGGAAAACGCGGCCTTCCCCGCCGGCCTCTGTGCCGAGCGGTCGGCCATCTTCGCCGCCGGGGCACAGTATCCCACCGTGGCACCAGTGATGCTGGCCATAGCCGCCCGCAACCCAAAGGGAGAGCTGACCGAGGAGCCCGTGTCGCCATGCGGCACCTGCCGGCAGGTCATCATCGAGACGGAGACACGCTTCAGCCATCCCATGCGCATCCTGCTCTACGGACAGCGCTGCGTCTACGTCATGGACGGCATACGACAACTGATGCCCCTGTCGTTCACAGAGTTCTGAAGAAATTATAACCATCGTACCCTTTTGATGGTTGAATTCTCTAATTCTCTAATTCTTGACAATAATCTCTTCTAGATGTTATTATTGTTTTGTCAAGAATTAGAGAATTAGAGAATTTCTGTTTCCTGTGGTTTTAAGGCAAATCGGAGAAGTGCTTCCGCCCTTTCACATAGTACTGCCAGAGCAGCGAGAAACGGCGCTGTTCTGGCACTGTTGTTTCTGCGCCCCGCTGCTGGATGGCGGCACGGTCGGCATCGAACTGACGGCGCCACTGCTTAAAGGCGCGGCGGGCCCGGTAGACGGCGCGGAAATCGCCCAGGTTACGCTTCAGCAGCAACATCTCCCAGGCTGCCAGGTAGTCGAGCCACCAACGGCAACGCATCACGTGCCGCAGCTCGCTTTGTGGCAAGCACTTGTAGAGCATGGTGAGGTTGTTGCGGAAATTCAGGAAGGTCTTCATGGGATTGCTCTTCGGCAACGTGCCTCCCCCCACATGGTAGACCACGCTCTCCGGCAGGCACACAATGCGGTAGCCCAGGAGCCGGATACGCCAGCACATGTCAATCTCCTCGTTGTGGGCGAAGAAGCGGGCATCGAGTCCTCCCACCTTATTATATATACGCGCGCGTACGAAGAGGGCGGCCCCGGTGGCCCAGAGGATGTCGGTGGGATAGTCGTACTGTCCATTGTCGGCCTCGACGGTCTCGAACAGCCGGCCGCGGCAGAAGGGGTAGCCATAGCGGTCGAGGTATCCGCCGCTGGCGCCGGCATACTCAAACAGGTCGCGGTTGGCTATGGAGAGGAGCTTCGGCTGGCAGGCGGCCACATCGTCATGGGTGTCCATATACTCGATGAGGGGCGTCAGCCAGTGGTGGGTCACCTCGATGTCGCTGTTCAGCAGCAGGTAGTACTCGGCATCAATCTGAGCCAACGCGCGGTTGTAGCCCTCGGCAAAGCCCCAGTTTTTTTCGAGCACGATGACGCGCACCTCGGGGAAATGCTCGCGCAGCAGCGTCAGGCTGTCGTCAGTAGAGGCGTTGTCGGCCACGTAGACCGTAGCCTCGTCGCGCGAGTATTGCAACACTGACGGCAGATAGCGGCGCATCATCTCGGCGCCGTTCCAGTTGAGTATGACGATGGCAAGTTTCACTTTGATTCGGCAGTTAGGGTTTGAGTATTTAGTCTTGCTATGAGAGCTGTGTGGTCGTGGTTGAAGTCACCAAGAGTGACGCCTACAATCTGGTTGTCCAGCTCGGGACGGGCATCCTGGGGTGGAAGCTCTACACGGATATAGTTGCGGGTGAAGCCGTGCATGGCACGACCGCGCGTGGCCCGCTCAAGGAGCACCTCCGCCTCGTGCCCTGTATGGGCAGCGTAGAACGCACGCGTCTTCTGTTCGCTCAGTTCCAGTAGCACATGACTGCGTCGCTTCTTCTCGGCCTCGCTCACCACGTAGGGAATCTTCAGCGCCGACGTACCGGGCCGCTCGCTGTAGGGGAAGACATGCAACTGGGTGACGGGCAACCGCTCTAACAGAGCACGCGTCTCCTCGAAACACTCGGGCGTCTCGCCACGGCAGCCCACCATCACGTCCACACCGATAAAGGCCTGTGGCATCAGCTCTTTGATGCGAGTGATCTTCTCGGCAAAAAGCTGACTGTCGTAGTGGCGGCGCATCAGGCGCAGCACCTCGTCGCTACCGCTCTGCAGGGGGATGTGGAAGTGGGGCATGAAGGCACGGCTATCGTGGGCCACATACTGTATCAGCTCGTCGCTCAGCAGGTCGGGCTCGAGCGAGCTGATGCGGAAACGACTGATGCCCACTACCCCGTCCAAGGCTCGCACCAGGTCGATGAACCGCTCACCAGTGGTCTTGCCGAAGTCGCCGATGTTCACTCCAGTGAGCACAATCTCCCTCCCCCCATCGTCGGCAGCCTGCCGAGCCTGCTCCACCAGCGATGCGATGGTGGGGTTGCGGCTGAAACCACGAGCGTAGGGAATGGTGCAGTAGGTGCAGAAGTAGTCGCAGCCGTCCTGCACCTTCAGGAAATAGCGGGTACGGTTGCCTCGCGAACAGCTGGGAGCGAACGTACGAATGTCCTTTGTCTTGGAAACACGGATAAATGAAGATCCTTCATCCTTTATTCTTAACTCTTCACTCAGGAACTGCACCAGCCGGTCCTTCTCGTTGCTGCCCAGAATCATACTGACGCCAGGGATGGCAGCCACCTCCTCGCTGTCGAGCTGGGCATAGCAGCCCGTCACCACGACGAAGGCCCCTGGATGCTGGCGTACCAGGCGATGGATGGCCTGACGGCATTTGCGGTCGGCCACCTCGGTCACCGAGCAGGTATTGATCAGCACGATGTCGGCCCGCTCACCCTTTGTTGCCGTACGGACGCCCATTTCGCCCAAAAGGCGGGCGAAAGTAGATGTCTCGCTGAAGTTCAGCTTGCAGCCCAGCGTGAAATAGGCCGCCGTCTTGCCTTGAAATGTCGATGTGTCTATCATTATGTTATTACGATAACTTCGCTGCAAAGTTACAAAAAGTCGGGAGAAATACAAAAGAAAAGTTCGCTTTTCTATTTATTCCCGAAACACAGTAGCTTCGGCGCAGTCAAAGTTATAAATAACACACAAAAAATATAACGCTTTTTTAGGGAATTCCATAAGACGCCGGGAATTAAACAATATTTAACATTACACAACACGCTGATACACAGACGATTGCTAAAAGGTTACAAAAACGCCCTAAAAAAAATCAAAAAAAATGATACGTGGTATCAAAAAAAGTCGTAACTTTGCAACGTTTTAATAAACTAATTGATTGTTTTACATTTAAAAAGCTAGAAAAAATGAAAAAGATTGCATTTATGTTCGCTGCTGCAGCCCTGATGGTTGCTTGCGGTGGTGCTACCAAGACCGCTACTCAGGAGCAGAAGGATTCTATCAAGGAAGCTATCTACGCTCAGGAAGTTGAGGCTGCTAAGGCTGCTATCCAGGCTCCCGCTGCTCTCGTTGAGGGTGCTACCGCTGAGGATTCAGCTGCTTACGCTGCTGCTGTTGAGGCTTACGACCAGGCTATTGCTGCTGTTAAGGTTGACTCCGCTGCTGAGGCTTTCAAGCAGAAGGTTGACGCTGCTGTCGCTGAGTTCGAGAAGGCTCTGAACGCTCCCGCTGACAGCGCTGCTGAGCAGAAGTAATTCTTCCCAGTAAGGCCGCAGGAACTTCGGTTCCGCGCGAACAAAATCAGAAACGAATACCGTTGGACGCAAGTTCAACGGTATTTCTTTTATTGATGGAAACTACAATTAGCCGTGTTTAACCATGAGACTTGTCGAAGCCCCACGGAACTTCCCGGACAAGCTAAAAGAATCTGCCGGTTTTACTGAGAAGAATTACTTCTGCTCATCGTCAATGGCAGCGGAATTAAGTTCATTCTCAAACAAAGCAATAGCGGCGTCAACCATCTCCCTAAAGTCCTCATCTGTGCTGTCAACGTATACAGCTTTGTTGTAATCATCAAGAGCAGCTTTATATTCGGCGAATTCCTCATCAGTTGCACCCTCAACAAGAACGGGAAGCTCGTAAGCAGCAGCCCTTGCTGCCACAAGTTCAGCATAGACAGCTTGCCTGATAGAATCCTTCTGCTCCTGAGTGACTCCGGGCATTGCCTCCTCGTATTTGTAGTATTCTTCTAGGCTAGCATCAGCGCTATACTTTTTGTTTCCATTCTTTAAGAACAACAGAAACAATACGACAGCCACAGCCAAGAAAGCGAAAGTCAGTATCCACCGTCTGGATTTGTTGGGCTGGTGTTTTTCCCCCTCAATGGGTTTAGATACTACGGTCTCGCTGGCTGTGGTGCTCACACGGGTGGCATTGTCATAAGCGGGTACAGCAGAAGCCGTGGCTGACTGGGGCGCCGTTGTTGTTTGGGCCGCAGTTGTAGACCGGGCGGGGCTGTCGTTGAGACGCGACAACACCTCCTCCACCGACTGAGGACGTCTCGAGCGGCCGGGGTTCATCATCCAGACCACCAGCTGGCGCATGTCGTTGCTTACGCCAACGGGGAAATGGAAGGCATCGGGCTCCTGTAGCTCAGAGAGCGTTGGCGGCGTCAAGCCAGTGAGCAGGTTATAGGCTGTGGCCCCCAAGGCATACAGGTCGGTCCATGGGCCTATGCGGTCGATGTCCTGGTCGATTTGCTCGGCAGGGGCAAAGCCCGGCGTGTAGCACATCGAGGTAGTGGTAGTGGCGTAACTACCGCTGGCGCTGAGCTGCTTGCTGGCGCCGAAGTCGATAATCTTCACCTGTCCCTGACGGTCAATCATAATGTTGCCGGGCTTCATATCCAGGTGCCATATCTGCTGTCGGTGCACCTCGGCCAAAGCGCTGAGCACCTGGGAGAGTATGCTGCGTACCTCGGCCTCGGCCAGTGGTTTACCGGTACGTTTCAGACGCTCAGAAAGTGACTCGCCGTCAACGAAGTCCATCACGTAGTAAGCGGTACCGTTCTCCTCGAAGAGGTCGTGCACCTTCACCAAGTAGGGACTTTGAAGGGAGCGCAGCCGGCGGGCTTCCTTCTTGAACTTCTCGCGCTGAGCATCGAAGAGTTGACCATTGGTGGTGTTGCTCACGCTAATCTGCGTGCTACCTTCCTCGCGCTCGTTGATGCCGCGCATAAAGAACTCTTTCATAGCAGCTAAGTCGCCGAAGGTGGTGTTACGCACCACATAAGTATTGCCGAAGCCTCCCGATGACAGGTAGCGCTCTACACGGTAACGTCCGCCCTGCAACTCGCTACCTATGGGCAGCATCATCTGAAATGTCTGATTGTCCATTGTCCGTCTCTTGGTTTTGTAGTTGAAAGACAAGCCTCTGCAGCTGATAGACCCATAATAGCCCCAGCCTACTCCCACTCGATGGTTGCGGGTGGCTTCGAGGAGATGTCGTAGCAGACGCGGTTGACGCCTCGCACCTTGTTGATAATCTCGTTGGAGACGCGGGCCATGAAGTCGTAGGGCAGATGAGCCCAGTCGGCGGTCATGGCGTCGGTGCTGGTCACGGCACGCAGGGCCACGGGATGCTCGTAGGTGCGCTCATCGCCCATCACGCCTACGCTGCGCACTGTGGAGAGGAGGATGGCTCCTGCCTGCCATATCTGGTCGTAGAGGGACACCTCGATGGTGCCGTCTTTCATATCGGCAGGCACGCCAGCAGCCAGCACCCTACGCGCTTCCTCGCCTGAGAGCATCATCTTGTATTCGCGCAGCCCACGGATGTAGATGTCGTCGGCCTCTTGCAGGATGTGCACCTTCTCGGGCGTGATGTCGCCG
>JAILPA010000119.1 GCA_024690505.1 Prevotella sp. | reverse complement strand
TGCTCAACCTTGAACCTTGCCCCTTGAACCAAGTTTAGAACACGTGCGAAGCACAGCTGGTAGTCACCACGCCTCCAAGGATGAGACCGATGATGTAGGCAATCACCTTCAGTACAATGACCCACCACGGGTCTTTGGTCTTGACACCAGGCTCTTGAGCCTTGTTGACATCAACCTCCGACTCCAGCACTACGGGTTCAACTTCGGGCATCTCTGCGGACACCGCCTTCTTCACAGCTTTCTTGAGAAGCTTTGAAACGATTTTCTGAAAAATTTTCTTCATTGCAATAAAATTTTGAAGTTAAAAATAAATTTGAATTGATAGGCGAGAGGTTAGCGGCTCTGGCTCAGGCCCATGGCCAAGGCTTGAACTCCTTGAACCATGAACCTTGAACCCTTGAACCGTGAGCTC
Organism: Prevotella sp.; assembly: GCA_024690505.1. GTDB lineage: Bacteria > Bacteroidota > Bacteroidia > Bacteroidales > Bacteroidaceae > Prevotella. Next base: position 4,351 of record JAILPA010000119.1, on the reverse strand, counting down.
AGCTCACTAATTCATGTCTCCCGACCCGCCACCAGTGGTGCCACCGCTGTTGATCACGAGCGTAGCGTTACTGTTAGGCATCTGGAACGAGCCAGAGTACACGCCATCGTTCTCAGTCAGGGTCACGGCGTTGCCGTTCAGAGAGACGGTAGGTGTTGCGCCCTCAGCAGGAGTGATGCTGATGCTTACCTCAGTGTTCGCCTCAATCTCAGCACCGCTGTTCACACCACTGCCGTTCACGCTCACTGTCGAAGTACCAGTACCCGAACGGTTGATGGTCAGCTTAGGATTGCTCGGAGTCACGCTGCCAGTGTTACCACCAGAGTTGCCTCCTGTGTTGTCACCGCCCGAACCGCTCGAATTACCACTATTCGTGTTATTCGTGCCATTCGTGTTCGAGCCTCCACCGGTCTCTGAGCCCGTCGAACCGCCATTCGTGTTATTCGTGCCATTCGTGTTCGAGCCACCACCCGCAACCGTCACGCTTCCATCAGCGTTAATCGTGGTCTGCTGGCCATACTCATTCACGATGATGATCACGGTGCTGTCACCAGCCAGGGCATTCAGGGTGATAGTCTCAGGCCAGGGGCCAGTCAGGAACACATCCTGATAACCGCTCTTCGAGGCAATCTTGATGCTCTTGGGGTTCGCAGCAGCATAGTCGCTGATAGCCTGCTCAACGTCATCGATGGTGACATCCTGACCAGCGCAGTAGAGTTCAGCCAAGGTGTCGAGAGCCAGAGTGAGCGCCTTACCGTTGATGCTGTAATAGCGGTTGGTAGGTGTACCGTTGCCCTTTGGGGTGAACGTCTGCTTGATGGTACGCAGGTGCAGTTTCAGGTGCATCTGGACAAACTTGAAGATTGCCTGACGCTTCTTCGCAGCTGGAGTGTTATACACACTCGCTGGCATGGTTGGAGTACTACGGGCGTAGGTCACGCCGTTACGAGTTACATACGTGATACCATCAATGGTACCGGTTGTCTTGCGGCCAGGGCCGACTTGAGTTACTTTTGCCATAATCTAAATGGTTTTAAAAAGTTGTTTTGAATAATTTTGAATAAAATTTTTGATAGATTTTGAGGACGAAGGACGACCCCTAAGAGATCTTCAAGGCGTTAGCCAAGGTGATACGGCCGTAGCCGAGTTTACCGTCCCTGCGGGCTAGCAAGATCCCGCGCCTGTTCTTCTCCTTCGAGACATAGCTCACATGGATGAACGTCGGGTACAGAATCAACTGGTCGAAGTCAATCTTCCTCCCCTGTGGTGAGTCCATCGAACCTTGCAGAATCTCTCGGAACGCCTTGATAAGCTCTTCGCGGCTGCCGTTGCCGGCATAGAAATCTGCGGCTTGTCCTCTCATATGTTGAGAAGTACTTGACGCGTGAGCCAGAATGCTATTCAGTGCCTGAGTTCTGAACCCGCTCGTAACGATGATAGGAAGACCGATAGCCTCGCGCAGCGGCTCCAGGGTGCCCTCGCACAGACGCTTCAGGTTCTCTACTGCCTCCTGAGGAGGTTCGTTCACGATGCCGTGCTTCTTGGCCGTTGCGCTCTCAGTGAACTCCTGTAGCGTGAAGTGCAGCGATAAATACTGATTTTTGATCATACCTTTTAAATTCTTTAATTGATACAAATTGTTATTTAACTCGTGAAGTCCGTCAGGTTCGTTTTCTGCGTCTCATGTGCACCTGAAACTTGAATCCTGAAACCTGAAACTGGGAACTCGTTCCCGTTGGATTCCGATGCAAAGATATAGCGGCATGTCACGTCAATCCAAGTGCTTGACAATCAACGCGACAGCCTTCATGACAGCATAAATGACATATAGTTTTTAACATGGACAATACAGAACAAAAATTGACAAAAGCTAATGGCGCTATTGACAAGAATGCTGACAGCTGCGACCTGCTGTCAATGCTCGATGTCATTAGACAGCTGTATGCCGTCAGCCGCATAGTGCTCAACAGCTACTCTGCGGCAGCTATCCTTGTGTCCATGGCTGTCGAAGTCCAGACTTTGCTTACCAAACTTAGGGCTATGCGTCAGCGCTGGGAGGTGCATCTTCCCTTCAAGGAAGCCTCTACGGTTGATTTTGTTGATTGGAGCAAATGGGCCGCACAACTTGCTACAGCCATTCGGACATCCGATGGCCGTACCTGTATAGCTTCAACTACTGCACCTTCCTGCCATAGTCTCCTCGACCTCTATCATGAGGCCACTCGGACAGAGGTAGAAGAAGAGGAATCAACTGATCTGATCGAACCCAAGCAGTTGCTTCAGTACCATATTACTTTGCAAGCGACGCTTGCTAACCAGCGCGAATCGTGCATGGATGCCATTTCTCGCTTTGTGGCAGGTCGCTTTGCAGACGTACAAGGTATCGATATAGCTGGTTTCTGCGACCTTACAACGGTTCGCACTGCCTGTTCAGAGCTTCTCTCACAACTGTCAAATGAACTCGACTTGATGCACGAGCAGCAGGTGAAGATTTTCAATGCCAAGGATTACGAGCGTTTGGCTGACCGCATCCTCTATGAGTCTGAATATAAAGGTCAGGAGGCTCGTCGCGATGCCCGCGACACCATGCACAACTGGCGCAATGGTGTTCCTGCAGGCAAACTAGAAGAGAGCCGCCGCGAGCAGATAGAGCATACCAAGGAAGAGATACGTCATACCAAACACGGCGTAAAGCTCGAACAATATGTCAATCTCGATGCTGACTTCTCCAGTCAGCGTTCCGAGTTTGGACGTTTCCTCTTCAACCGTCGTCGCGACATAACCCATGATGAACTTCGTCAGCTCATTTATCTGGTCTATTGCGTCTATTACTATCAGACCGATGCCCTGCAGGAGGCTGACAAGCCAAAGTCCGTTATGCCGGCATCTGCTACTGAGGAACCGGAAAAAAGTCTTCCTCTGCCCGTCGAATTTATGCAGCGGTTACGCGACAGCCAAGTGGCCGTCAATTGCCTTTACCGCATACTCCGTCGCATAGAACCTTATATAAATAATAGTGGTGCCGACGTAGAAGGCAGCACCCCTGAGTTATGTGCAAAGTATAAAGACTGGACGTGGTATCACCTGCAGGCTGCTTTCGAGCATGATAAACTGGGTTTTCTTTCCAAGAACTCCTCTAAGTCAGCCTTTGCCAACTTCATCCACGGTCTGTTTCCTCATCGCACGGTAGATAGCGTTCAACGCTCCGCCTATCGCAATAACAATGTCAACAGCCCCAATATCGTGGAAGATGTTGTTAAGGAATTCCACCCAGTCATAGCACTGGTGAAGCCTTCAAAAACCAAAGCCTTGAACTCTTGAACTTTGAACATTGAACCCAAGTTATTGAAACTTGAAACATGAAACTTGAACCCAATATGGCAGTATCCTCCGAAGAACGCAATAAGATTTGGAAACTCTACGAGCGATATGGCTACCGCACGTCTGAGTTGGACGAGGACTATATGATTTTCGTCCTCGAGAATGTGATGTATCCTGCCGTTGACATCCTTGTGCTCGATGACCGCCATCAGAACTATCTCGCCAAGAAGAGTGAATATTCTGAGAACGGCTATGGTGTTCGGGTTACCGTCTATCAGGGGTTGGCCTCTGTCGAGGAGTATCTCTTCAAAGGCTTCTTCCGGGTCGATATTGTGGCCAAGCAGCTGGAGAAAAACTACGACCGCTATGCCGAGAAGCAGATGCGTGTCTATAGCCGCGACAAGAGTGAATACAGCTACATACCTATACCTTATACTGTCGAGGTCAACTTCAATAACGAGGCCGATACCCGCGGATTGGTCGACTCCATCTTCAGCAACATGCAGGGCGACCGCCCCGTACTTATCATCATCGAGGCTGCTGCTGGTTATGGTAAGACTTCTACAGCTTACGAACTGATCCATCAGTACAATCAGAGGATGCCTGAGGTGCGCCCCTTCTTCATGGAGCTTGCTAAAGACCGTACCGCCAGCAACTTCCGCTACCTGTTGCTCTCTCAGATGGAACAGCAGTTCGACATACTTCTGAAGAATGATGTGGTGCTCCACAATATTCGCGAGGGACGTATTCCCCTCATCATCGATGGCTTCGACGAACTTCTCAGTGCCGACCTCGACAATGGTGGTATGAATATCGACTTCAAAGAGGTAGAAACCATGCTCTCCACCATCGCTGAGCTGCTTACCGGCCACACAAAGGTGGTTCTCACCACCCGTAAGACGGCCATTTTCTCTGGTGAGAGCTTCATCGATTGGTATTACGACCGCATCGACTCCTCGTTCAATTTCGATATCATCCGCTATCAGCTTAATGCACCAGCTCTTCACGACTGGCTCGATGCCCGTCGCCG
>JAILPA010000107.1 GCA_024690505.1 Prevotella sp. | reverse complement strand
CCCTCGGTAGAGTGGTCCGTCGCCCTCTTTGTGGTAGGGGTAGCTGTATTCGTCCCAGTATTTGCGCAGACCTTCATCGCGGTAGTACTCCATTGACCACATGGGTTTCGAAGCGCTTTTGTTGATGTAGAGCATCTCGCCGCCATACTCGGCCTCGGGGCGGTCGAGCATCTCGCGGCAGCCGATGGCACGACCGCCCATCGGGTCATAGTTGTCGCGAATCCGTTTCATCTCCTCCATGTGCTCCTTCGAGATGCGGAAGTTGCCACACTCGTAGAAGATGATGGAGGGGTTATTCCTATTATATATTATAGCGTCGCGCATCAGCTGTGTGCGTTGCTGCCATCGTGCGCCGTCCACGTCTTTCTCGGCATCGCCGGCAGGCATGGCCTGTAGCAGGCCCACACGGTCGCAGCTCTCGATGTCCTGCTTCCACGGGCAGACATGCATCCAGCGTACGAGGTTGCCGCCGCTCTCCACGGCCAGGCCGTTCGAGTAGTCGCTCAGCCAGGCAGGCACCGAAATTCCCACGCCGGGCCATTCGTTCGAGGTGCGCTGAGCATAGCCGTGGACCATGAGGCAGCGGTCGTTGAGGTAGAACTTGCCATCCTTGAACTCCGTCTTGCGGAAGCCCGTTCGGGTGATGACCTTATCGCTGAGCACAGGCCCCTCCTCGGCAATCGAGGTCTCGACGGTGTAGAGGTAGCCGTAGCCCCACGACCAGAAATGGAGATCGTGAACCCTCTGACTTGCCTTGGCTACACCGCCCTGATCCCGGATGAGTGTGATGGGCTCGCCTTCGAACTGAGCCACCTGGTGGCCTTCCATATCACGAATGACGACGTGGAGTCTGAACGTGCGCTGCTGGTCCGATTCATTAATCACCTGCGACTCGACATTAATCAGTGCCCGGTGGTTCTCTACATCGATATTGTGGGCATAGATGTAGGTGCCCGTGGTCTTGAGGTTGGAGTAGAGCGGCAGTGTCTGGTAGAGCTTGCCGGTGATGTGCAGAAAGACGTTCTTCGGCAGACCGCCGTAGTTGGCGTTGAAGTTCTTGTCGTTCCACTGGTAGCGGCTGTCGAGCACTCGGTCGCGGTATTGCCAGGAATTGTCGCAGCGCACGGCCAGCACGTTCTCACCTATTTTAATATAAGGTGTAAGGTCGAATCCGAAGGCCATCACGCCATTGTCCGAGAATCCCACCTTCTGTCCGTTGAGCCATACATCAGCACCCTGACGCGCACCCTCAAACTCGATGAACACCTTGCCCTGCAGGTCTTCCTTGCTCAGGTTGAAATGCTTGCGATACCAGCAGATGGTGTCCGTCAGGTCCACGATGTCTTTCTTGAACGCCTCGTCGCCGTTGAAGGCGAAGGGCAGCGTCACCTGCATCCATCGGGCGTCGTCGAAGTCAGGCCGCTGGGCCTCGGTGAAGTCGCCCACCTGCAGCCGCCAATCACTATTAAAGTTCAGTTTCTGTCTTTCAATAGCCGTTGCTGTCAGTAAGGTCATCAGCAACGAAATGGTTAGGAGTATTCTTTTCATTTGTTCTTGATTTTTCTGGTTGGGAATTCAAATTTATGTCATGGTTTGAAACCACTTTGCCAGACGGCCTTCACACCATCGCCGAAGTTGTAGAGGAGGCTGTGGTCGGCCTGGCGTCGACTGGATGGGAGGAATTTGCAGACGATGCGGGTGATGTGGTGGCGCAGGCTGAATGTTTTCGGATTGTCTACGCCCTCGCTCTCCACGCGCAGGCTGAACCGGCCGATGCCCGGAATGACTACCGTGTAGCCGTCGGAGAGCTTCACCTTCAGGGCATGCTCCAGGTCTGTTATCACAGCCACCACCGCCGAGCGGTCATACCCCCGTGCCATCAGCGTTTCTCTTACCATGTCGTTCAGCGATACCTCGCCCTGACTCACGGTCTTGGCAAAATATTTTCCATAAGAGCTGCTGCTCTTGATGTTGTTTTTAATCAGTCTGATGTGTATTGCCATACTATATTAATTAACTGTTTGA